>CAZAVY010000009.1:0-48664 GCA_964488685.1 uncultured Gammaproteobacteria bacterium | reverse complement strand
TCGCGATACAGTGGTGCTGTCTCGATTCCCGGTTGGTCGAAGGGATAGGAAATTATGATTGCATCGAGCGTGCCCTGTTTGAGCGACTGGTAAAGGTTGGCGGTAAAATTTTCCTCGATAATCAGTTTCAGATTTGGTGCCGCTTCCTTCAGCTTGGGAATCAGGCTGGGCAGCAGGTAAGGGCCGATGGTGTAAATGACGCCTAGCTTGAACTGTCCGGATAAATGATCCTTTCCCTGCTGTGCTATTTCAGTCAGGATCTGTGCTTCCTGCAATACGATATAAGCCTGGTTGATTACCTGTTGGCCGATATCGGTGATTTGAATTTCATTTTTGGAGCTACGCTCAAACAGGCGTACCTCCAGTTCTTCTTCCAGTTTCTTTATCGCGATACTTAAGGTAGGCTGACTGACGAAACAGGACTGAGCCGCCCTTCCGAAATGATTTTTTTGTGATACTGCAACGATGTACCGGAGTTCGGTCAATGTCATAGGTCTGGTTAAAAATTGTTAATTTATATGATAGATTTTACATTAATTTATCGCGCTTGCAATCAATAAACGCTATGAAAAAAATTCTTCTTAAATTTCTCGTGATAGAACCGGCCGACTCCAGTCCGATAGATATGGAGCACGCGCTGCGCGTCGCCACGGCCGTGTTACTGGTCGAAGTGGCGCGCGCTGACTTTATTGTGGAACCCGCGGAACGACTGAAACTCAGGCAGTTGCTGGAGCGCCAATTTGATCTGTCGGGCCTGGAGCTGGATGCCCTGCTTGAGCAGGCCGAGTCGGATGCGGATCATATGGTATCGATCCAGCATGTTACCCGTCTACTCAATCAACATTACGATCACGCGATGAAGTTGCGAGTTGTCGAAATGATGTGGCAAATTATTTATGCCGATGGCGAAAAAGATCATTACGAGGAGCATTTGATCAGACAAGTGGCCGACTTGCTTTACCTTTCGCACAGCGAGTTTATCCAGGCCAGGCACAAGGCTGAACCCCAGACCTGAAACCTCTACGAAGGCGGCACCGGAAAGCGGGCTAAAAGTTACCGAGGTAAACGATTGGCGGAACGATCAGCATTTTAGCCACCAGAATAAGCAAGATTGCAAACAACGGCGACAAGTCCAGACCACCCAGCGACGGAAGCAGTCTGCGTATCGGTTTTAACACCGGCTCTGAAAGCTTGTTTACCAGACCGATGACAGGATTGTAATGGCCCGGGCTGATCCAGCTTAAAACAACCTGGATAATAACGGCGACCAGAAACACCGTGAGAATCAGGGCGATCAGGTCGGCGATACTTAACACCAGCAACCCGCCATAGCTGACAGCGGCGATAGGCGCCGTGACACTACCGATATGTACCGCCTGAATCGACAGTGCACGCATCAATAGAAACTTGGCATAAATCAATACCAGGCATAACACGATCGAGGCCGAATCCTGTCCCGCGACACTGGGAATAAAGCGACGCAGAATTCGTAGCGGAGGGGTCGTAAATTTGACGATAAACTGGGATACTTGATTGTAAAAATCGGCGCGCAACATTTGCAACATGAATCGCAGTAACACCAGCAAGATGTATAAATCGAACAAGGTGTTGATGACCAGCATTAAAGGTGATGTCAAATATCCGGAGCCCATATCGCCTGTTCCTAATTATTGATTAAACCATTGGCCAGTTCCAGTGCGCGCCGATGGGCTGCCGCGGTGGCGCTGGTCACCAGCTTGTCGAGCCGATTTTCCTGGAAAGAAAGAATGGCCTGCTCGGTGGTGCCTTTCTCCGACGTCACCTGGTTACGCAATTTAACCACATCCTGGTCTAGCGCCATGGTCGCGGCTCCGAGTGCAGTCTGACGCGCGAGGATCGCGGCGGTTTCAGGCGCCAGTCCGAGTTTGACTCCGGCTGCTTCAAGTAACTCGATAAAGTAAAAAAAGTAAGCAGGACCACTACCCGAGATTGCGGTTACTGCATCTAGATCGGACTCTGCGTCCACCCACACGCTGATGCCAACCGCATGCATGACCTGCTCGGCCGATTCTTTCTGTGTGGCCGTTACCAATGAATTGGCAGCCAGGCCGGAGGCGCCGAGTTGCAGCATTGCCGGAGTGTTCGGCATGCAACGTACGATAGCCCTGTCGCCCCCTAACCAGTTATCGATGGCATTTGCCGGTACGCCCGCAGCAATGCTGATAAACAATTGCCGCGGGTTTGGAGGCAGGCTGGACAACGCCTGGCAAACTTCTCGCATCACTTGTGGTTTAACCGAAAGCATCACGATATCGGCCTCGCCGGCACAGGCAACTGCATCGGTTGAGATGTGAATCCGGAAACGTTGTTGCAATGCGAGCAATTGATCGTCGCTGATATCGCAGGCGGTGATTTGCGTCGCTTGATGCTGGCTCGAAATCAGCCCGGCGATCAGGCTGGTCGCCATATTGCCTGCCCCGATAAAGCAAATAGCCTGATTCAACTTCGCTCTCCAAAGATTGCGGTACCGATTCTTACCAGGGTGGACCCTTCGGCAATGGCGGCTTCCATATCCTGCGTCATGCCCATGGATAATGTATCACAGCTGATGCCCTGTTGCTGTAAAGAAGCCATTGCCTCGGCCAGTTTTTCAAAGGCAGCGCGCTGATCAGCTATAATTTCGCTTGGAGCCGGTATCGTCATCAGTCCGCGTAAACGAATGCCGGGTAGTTCGTGGATCGCAGCTGCGAGATCAGGGAGTTCGGACGGGTTGACCCCGGACTTGCTTGCCTCGAAATCGATATTGACCTGGATGCATACATTCAGCGGTGCCAGATCGGGTGGCCGCTGATCACTGAGTCGGTTTGCAATCTTGACACGATCAATGCAATGCGCCCAGTCGAAAACTTCGGCGATGTTACGCGTCTTGTTGGTTTGAATTGCGCCGATAAAATGCCAGCAAAGATCGAGTTCCTGCAGTTCCTGTATCTTCTGTTGCGCCTCCTGCAGGTAGTTTTCACCAAAGTCCTTTTGTCCAGACGCATGGGCGCATCGAATATCGGCGGCGGATTTTCGCTTGCTCACCGCGAGCAATAAAATCGAATTTGGGTCACGATTACAGGCATCTGCTGTTTTTATTATCTGAGCGCGAATATGAGTTAGATTTTTTTCGATGTTATGCATAGGTTTTGCTATAGTTTGTCTGTTGCAGCGTCCCGATTATAATTCAACTAATTGCCGGGTGATAAGCGTTACCCATGAATAATTCTATACTACACTACCTGTAAACCGATAAAGGAAACTCCATGGATATAGCTCAATTGCTGGCTTTCGGCGTCAAACAGGGCGCTTCAGATCTGCACTTGTCAGCGGGATTACCGCCGATGATTCGTGTCGATGGCGACATTCGCCGTATCAATGTTCCGGAGATGGATCACAAGCAGGTGCACGACATGATTTATGACATCATGAGTGACAAGCAGCGTAAGGATTACGAGGAATTTTTTGAGACTGATTTTTCATTTGAAATTCCAGGCCTGGCACGGTTTCGCGTAAACGCGTTTAATCACAATCGCGGCGCCGGCGGAGTGTTTCGAACCATTCCTTCGAATATTCTGAGTCTCGAGGATTTGAACGCGCCCAAAATTTTCCAGGATATATCCGAATATCCACGCGGCATCGTTCTGGTTACCGGGCCCACCGGGTCTGGTAAATCGACCACGCTGGCAGCTATGGTAGATTACAAGAATGATAGTGAGTATGGTCACATTCTAACCGTGGAAGACCCTATCGAATTCGTACACGAGAGCAAGAAGTGCCTGGTGAACCAGCGCGAAGTGCACCGTGATACCCTCGGTTTCAATGAAGCCCTGCGTTCGGCGCTACGTGAAGATCCGGATACTATTCTGGTGGGCGAGATGCGTGATCTGGAAACGATACGGCTCGCGCTTTCCGCAGCGGAGACCGGTCACCTGGTATTTGGTACCTTGCACACCAGTTCGGCGGCCAAGACCATCGATCGTATCGTCGATGTATTTCCGGCGGCCGAAAAAGCGATGGTACGCTCGATGTTGTCAGAGTCCTTAAAAGCTGTAATTTCGCAGACGTTGATGAAGAAAATCGGCGGTGGACGGGTCGCAGCGCATGAAATCATGATAGGCACGCCGGCGATTCGTAACCTGATTCGAGAAGACAAGGTTGCACAAATGTACTCGGCAATTCAGACTGGGCAGAATATCGGCATGCAAACGCTGGATCAAAACCTCAAGGCCTTGCTTGCCCAGGGTGTCGTTTCCAAGGACGAAGCAAAGCGCAAGGCAGCTCATCCTGATACGTTATAAACCAGGACGCGACGGTAGGGGATTATAATGGATCGTAACAAGGCAATTAGTTTCATGCATGACTTGCTCCGCATGATGGTGAGCAGGGAAGGATCGGATTTATTTATCACCACCGGATCGCCGCCGGCGATGAAAATCGATGGTAAGGTGACCACCATCTCCAAGCAGAACCTGTCACCCAACCACACCCAGATGCTGGCGCGCTCGATCATGAACGATAAGCAGGTATCTGAATTCGAACAAAATCAGGAATGTAACTTTTCGATCGCTTTGCCCGGGGTTGCCCGGTTTCGTGTCAATGCTTTCGTGCAGCGCGGCAGTTCGGGCATGGTGCTGCGTATCATCAATTCCGAGATCCCGACCTTCGAAGAGTTGAACCTGCCACCGATATTAACGGACATTGCGATGACCAAGCGGGGTCTGGTGATTTTCGTCGGCGGCACCGGTTCGGGCAAGTCGACCTCGCTCGCGTCGATGGTAGATTACCGCAACAGAAATTCGCATGGTCACATCATAACGATCGAGGACCCGGTTGAATTTGTCCATGACCATCGTAATTGCCTGGTGACGCAACGCGAGGTCGGTGTCGACACCGAGTCTTACGGAATCGCGCTGAAGAATACCCTGCGCCAGGCACCTGATGTCATTTTGATCGGTGAGATTCGTGATCGTGAAACCATGGAGCATGCGATCGCGTTTGCCGAAACCGGACACCTCTGCCTGTCAACATTGCATGCAAACAGCACCAACCAGGCCCTGGACCGGATTATCAATTTTTTCCCCGACGAGCGACGTATGCAACTGCTGATGGATTTATCGCTGAATCTGAAAGGGCTGGTCTCACAGCGCCTGATTCCGAATATCGATGGCGCTGGCCGAATTCCGGCAATCGAAGTCATGCTGAATACTCCACTGATGGCGGATCTCATTTTCAAGGGCGATGTACATGAGATGAAGTCGCTGATCGCAAAATCAAACGAGGCTGGAATGCAGACTTTCGACCAGGCGCTGTTTGATCTTTACGAAGCCCAGAGGATTACTTTTGAAGATGCGTTGCGTAACGCGGATTCGGTCAACGACATACGTTTACGTATCAAGCTGGAGAGTGATACCGCCCGCAAGACCGGTGTCGTTGAAGACCATCGCGACTTCGAACTCGAGGAATCAGACGACGACCACGCCGGAGGTATGATTTAGTGTCACGCGAACCAACCACGAGCCTGCTGGAGCCATACCTCAAGATCATGGTCGACAAGCAGGCGTCGGACATATACTTCGTTACCGGTGCGCCGCCCAACATGAAAACCCAGGGCAATACTACTGCAATCGCGAAGAACCCGTTCCAGAGCGGACAGGTAATGAAACTGGCTTATAGCCTGTTAAACGATGAGCAGGTGCGTGACTTCGAGATCAACCGCGAATTAAATATTGGATTCACGCTCAATGACGTCGGCCGGTTTCGTGTCAATATTTTCATCCAGCGCTCCGAAGTGTCGATGGTAATCCGTTATATCAAATGGGAGATTCCCACTATCGACGAACTCGGGTTACCGCAAGTGCTCAAGGAGGTCGTTATGAACCAGAGTGGCCTGGTGCTGGTGGTCGGTTCGACCGGATCAGGTAAATCGACCACGCTGGCGTCGATGCTGGATCACCGCAACAAGACTGTTGGCGGCCATATTCTGACCATCGAAGATCCAATCGAATTCGTATTCCGACATAGCAAATCGATAGTTTCGCAACGCGAGGTTGGTATCGATACCTTGAGTTATGAAAACGCGCTGCGCGAAGCGTTGCGTGAAGCCCCGGAAGTTATCATGATCGGTGAGGCGCGGGACGGGGAGACGATGAAAGCCGCAATCGACTTTGCCGATACCGGTCACCTTTGTTTGACTACTCTGCACGCGGTTAACTCCAACCAGGCCATGGACCGGATCATGAATATGTTTTCGACCGATATGCGGGCACAGCTGCTGATGGATTTGTCGCTCAACCTCAAGGCCATCGTCTCGCAACGCCTGGTGCCGGGAATGCAGGGTAAGCTCGCCTGTGCGGTTGAAATCATGATGAACACACCCTATATTTCGGAGCTGCTGCGCGATGGTAATTTTAACGAGATCAAGGATATCATGGAAAAAGGCGATGCTACCGGAATGCAGACCTTTGACCAGTCACTCTACGATCTTTACAAGTCGGATGTAATCACCATCAAGAATGCGCTCGCCTATGCGGACTCCAGCACCAACCTCGAATGGAAGATCAATTTCGGGGGCGAACAAGCGCAACAGGATACCCGTCACAACCTCAACAAACAGGGTGCCCTGGAAGAACTAACCCTGCCCTCCGAAGAAGGCTAGTTCGTTAGGCATTTCCGCAGGATCCAGTCATTCCCGCGCAAGCGAGAATCTTAATTGTTACGGCGAATTCTCAAGATCCCCACTTTCGCGGGGAAGACAACAATACCGGGGATGACGGTGAGAAGGCGGGAACCACTTCGAAAGGGCGCAATGACCCTCAGGCCTGGTAGACGATTTTGCCGTCGATCAGGGTGTGGGTGACGCGACCGCGAAAATCCCAACCTTCGAAGGCGGTGTTTTTGCCCTTGGAGATGAAATTGACGGCTTTACAAATCCAGTGAGGTTCCGGGTCGACGATGATCAGATCCGCGACTTCGCCAACACCGATTCGACCCCCGGGCAAGCCGAAAATTCTTGCAGGATTCAGCGTCAGTTTGGCGATTAGATCGGCGAGCGCTAAGACGTCTTCTTCGACCAGTCTCAATGCAAGTGGTAACAGGGTATCGAACCCGCTGATGCCGGGCTCGGCAGAGGGGAAGGGTTTGAGTTTGGCATCGACTTCGTGTGGCTGGTGATCCGAGCACAGGCAATCGATGGTGCCATCGGCAATACCCTCGCGTAGCGCATCGCGATCATTTTGACTGCGAAGTGGCGGTATAGTGAGCATATTGCTGTTAAAGTTGCCGATGTCGTGGTCGGTCAAAAAGAGTTGATGCATTGCACAATCGGAGCTTATCGGTAATCCTCTGGCCTTGGCGCGGCGAATCATATCGACCGAACGAGCACAGGATAGCTGACCGAAATGGGTGCGGGCGCCGGTCTGCACCACCAGTTCGAGATCTTTTGCGAGTGCGGCGGTTTCAGCAGCTTCAGGTATTGCCGGCAGACCCAGACGAGTGGCGATCGCGCCTTCATGGGCGCAGCCATTGCCAAGCAGGTCATGATCCAGTGGCTGAATAATAACCAGTGATTGCTGACCCGCGGCATAATCCATCGCGCGGCGTTGCACCAGGTTGTTGGCGAGCGCATTCCTGGCATTGCTGAATGCGATACACCCGTTGGTGCTTAAACTCGCCATGTTGCTGAGCTGATCGCCGCCGAGGCCACGCGTCAGGGCACCGATCGGAAAAACGCGGGCCTGGTGGCCATACATTTCGTTGCGATGATGAATCAGTTCGACAGTGGCTGAATTATCGATTGGCGGTTGCGTATCTGGAGGAATGCAAAGACTTGTGATTCCATTTTTTATCGCCGCCTCGGTTTCGCTTTCGATATTGGCCTTTTCGGGCTCACCCGGGTCGCGCAATCGAGCCTGGCAATCGATCAGTCCAGGCATCACCAGGTGCTTGGCGACATCGATAGTGTAATCCGCTTTAAATCCTTTTGGCGCCGAACCGATACCGGTGATTTTGCCTTCTTGTAAAAAAAGGTCTGACTCGAGCAGCGTCGAAGCAGCTGAATCGACCACCCGACCATTTTTGATATGCAGGTTCACAAGGGGTCCATCATTCCTATGTCGATAGGCCACTAGTCACCCCCGGATTTCAGGCCGGACTGCCCAACCATCATAGACATCACCGCCATCCGCACCGAGATGCCAAAACTTACCTGTTGCAGGATTACCGACTGCTCCCCATCCATTACGCTGGATTCGATTTCGACGCCCCGATTCGCAGGACCGGGATGCATCACGATTGCATCGGGCTTGGCGCGTTGCAAGCGTTCCTGCGATAACCCGAACTGACGGAAATACTCTTTCTCGCTGGGGAGCAGGGCCCCGCGCATACGCTCTTTCTGCAGGCGCAACATGATCACGACATCAATGTCCCGCAGCCCCTGTTCGAGGTCGTCATAAATCGTTACGCCGAGAGATTCGGCATCTATCGGCAGCAAGGTACGCGGTGCAATCACTCGCACTTCGGCGGTGTTGAGCAGGTTAAGTGCGTGGATTTGCGAGCGAGCCACGCGGGAATGCAAAATATCGCCGACAATTGCCACTCGCAAGCTGCTGAAATCCTGCTTGTAGTGACGAATCGTATACATGTCGAGCAGGGCCTGGGTCGGGTGTTCATGTTGACCGTCACCCGCGTTTAGCACCGACACTCCAGGACGCACGTGCTGCGCAAAGAAATGGGCACTACCGCTGTCCTGGTGGCGAATCACGAACATATCGATTTGCATCGCTTCGAGGTTTTGCAGGGTGTCGAGCAACGATTCGCCTTTACTGGTTGCCGAGGTATTGACATTGAGACTCAGAATGTCCGCCGACAGCCGTTGGGCTGCGAGCTCAAAGGTTAAACGTGTACGTGTGCTTGCCTCGAAAAAAAGATTGGCGACAGTCTTTCCGCGCAGTATGGGGACTTTTTTAATGGTGCGATTGGTTACCGATGTAAATGAATCGGCGGTGTCGAGGATTTCGTTTAAAATAGCCTGATTTAGACCCTCGATACTTAGAAAATGCTGGAGTTTGCCGTTGTCGTCGAGCTGGAAATTATGCCTCGCCATGGCTCCCCAGGGTTTTGATTACCAGCTTTAGTGGATCCGGTCCTTCAAGCTTGATATGGCTACCGCTATCGAGTCGCATACTGTGACCGACAATATCGGCCTGAATCGGTATTTCGCGTTCACCCCGGTCGATCAGAATCGCAAGTACGATCCTCTTCGGTCGGCCATAATCAAAGATTTCGTTCATTGCTGCTCGCACGGTTCTACCCGATTGCAATACATCATCGACCAGGACGATAGTTTTATCGTCGATATCGGTGGGCAGACTCGATGGTTTTACGGTCGGATGCAGGCCGGTACGGGTGAAGTCGTCCCGGTAGAACGAAATATTCAACCGTCCCAGCGCCGCGTCGGGGGCGATGCGCTGTCGTAGCTGTTCGGCAATCCAGGCTCCGCCGGTTTCGATGCCGACGATTGTGGGATCTGAATCGGAGGATGAAAAATAGGGAGTCAGTGCCTGAGTCAGCTTTTCGATCAGCGATTCAACCGAGGGTGGGGACACATAAACTCCGCATTGTCTGTGCGCAGGCTTTATAGCATAAAACGATTTCGAAAACAGTAATTCAACCCGGATTGCATGATGAAATCATTAATTTCGAAAGGTCTAAGCTGTAAATCGCAAGATGGCGGCAATTCAAGGTGAACAAAGCAATGAGCTATAGGAATTGCGGGCATTTTAACGCAATTCATGAAGATACCGCTTGCGCCAGGGCAAAGATTTAGGAGGGTCGAAATTGATTGCCAGACCCCGACCCGGACCAGATCCGGGTATTGCCCTGGGCGCCGTTCTCTTTCATGCGATATTCAGCTTGGTAGGATTTTAGTCGTGGTTGTAATTTTGCAGCCAGCTTTCGGTAATAATTGCTGCGGCCATGCAGTCGATTTCCTGTTTCGATTTCCGCTGCTGGTTCTCGAAGGCAATCTGGTACGCTTCGCGGGTCGTCAATCTCTCGTCGATCATCGAAGTCTCGATGCCGAAGCGACCCTCCAGCTGACGGCAGAAGCGTTTCGCGCCCGCGGTCATTTCCTGGGTTTCGCCCAATATGCTAAGCGGTAAACCGACTACCAGTTTTTGCGGCTGCCAGTCGTCCAGTAATCGTTTGATGCCTTTCCAGTCCCTGGTTTTAAGTGCAGCGAGGGGTTGTGCCTGTCGAGTCAGCGTTTGACCAACTGCGATGCCAATCCAGTGGCTGCCAAAATCGAATCCGATAACGGTCTTTAGATTTTCAGGCATTCCCGCTTACAGGGGAGAGCATATTGATATCGAATCCGAGAGTGTCGAAGGCAACCTGCCACTTGTCTTCGGGTTTTTCGTGAAACAGGAGATTGGCATTGCAATTCGTTGTGAGCCAGGAGTTTTGCTGTAGTTCCGATTCGAGCTGGCCCGATGCCCAACCCGAAAATCCCAGGATTACCAGGTAATCTTCGGGTCCTTCGCCATCGGCGATGGACTGGAGTACGTCCAGAGAGCTGGTCAAATTGATACCGTTTGAAACCTCGACACTGTTTTGCCAACTGCCGGTGCTGGAATGCAGCACGAAACCCTGTTCCAGTTGCACCGGCCCACCGATATAAACAGGCTTGTTTTTAACAGTCTCATCATCGCAGCTGATATTAAGCTGGGCGAAGATATCGTCCAGGATCTGTGATGTTTCGTGGTTGACCACCAGCCCCATACTACCGTTCTCGTTGTTCTCACACATATAGATCAGGCTGGAGGCAAAGATTGGATCCTTGATTGCGGGCGTTGCAATAAGGCACCTATCGACAAGACTGGCAGTTGGCTGGGTCACTGAGCCCTAGCTTACTCCGCTTTTGGTTCTAAATCGATTGCTTTTGAAATCCCAGGTTCGAATGATGACAATTTGATCGGCACGTTCTTTCAATTCATCCGGGAAGGGTGCGAAAGGTTGCGCCATGCGTAGTATTTGCTTCGCTGCTTCGTCGAGCAGAGGGGTCCCGGACGAACTGGTTATCTGCATATCGAGAACTTCGCCGTTGGCATTTAAACGCACACTCATGCGCAAACGACCGTTAATATTCCTCAGTATCGCCTGCTGCGGGTAATTCAGATTGCCGGTATCCTCGATTTTTTGCACCCATGACGCCAGGTAGCTCGCTTCGACGGCTTTACGCGTACTCGCGGTGAGGGTGATGGTTTTCGGGCGTTTCGCATAATCGACAGTCATTTGTCTGATTTCAGCCTGAAGGCGGGCTATCTTGCTTTCACGCTGCTCCACTGCACTCGTTTGCTGGGTTTTCGAATCCCGGGTACGTTGTTGTTTTTGCTGATGGATCGCTTTATCAGACCTGCTCTGAGTGACGAAGTAGAGCTTGCTGATGGTCAACTGTTGCTTGCGTAGCTCGGACTGGTCCTGGTTGGACAAACCTCTTTGATCAACCGGAGTGGGAGCGGATATCGGTGCACTGGGGCGGGCCTTGTCATCGGCATTGCCGCCGCCAGCCTGATTGACCTGGGCCAGGAAATCGGGGTTTTCAACTTCATCGAAACTTTTTGAATTGGCGAGGATTATATCGAGGCTCGGTAAAGGTGCCACGTTACTGCGCTTTGTATGAGTGAAACCAACTCCCAAAACCACAATTGCGTGCAGGGTTAGTGCCAGAAACAGAGTGAACCCGAGGCGATCACTGGCGGAGATCCGTGGACGGATTGCTTGAGCTTGTGCCATATTGGAAAGCTATTGTGCCAAGATTATTGTGCTATCACCAGCAATTCTCATGGCATCATTAATGATTAACAATAGTGACTGGCCAGGATACCGTGATATCGACCTTGTCGGCCATGGATTGACTCATCAGGATTTCACGAGTTTCACTGATTACCAGAAAATCTTCGATTCGTAATGCTCGCGTCAGATTCCGGTAGCGTCGAATCCCATCGATCATCAAAGCGGTAGCTGCCACGTCAGCGCGTACCGGATCGCCGTTTAGTACTGTCGCGGAACTTTGCCCGATTGACGGCTGGCCGCTGCGTGGGTCGATAATGTGATGTGCCCGCTCCCCGCCTTGCCAATATTGACGTTGGTAGTTACCCGAGGTAAAAAGATTGTGTTTGCCTGTAATTTCCAGGCTTGCGACCACACCCGGTGCGAACGGATTTTGAATTCCGATTCTCCAGGGTCGGCCAAATCGACTCCCCGAAATTGCCATGTCACCGCCCGCGTTTACGATATAGTGATCGATGCCATTGGCGTCCAGATAGCGACTGATTAGTCCCACTGCGTGTCCCTTGGCAATGCCCCCGAGGTCGATTTGCAGATGTGGATTGCTGCTATGGGCGACTTTACCCTCGATCTTTAAATCGAGCATGGTGGGGACATTACGCTGGATGTCTGCTACTGTAGCCATGTCGATGGCGGCGCCGTGAAAGCCATAGGCGGCAATCAGTTTTCCGAGCGCCGGGTTAAACAAACCACTGGTGGCGTCATGATACTCACCACTTAACTTCAGTAGTTGAGCCAGGCTGATCGGTATTTCAGCACTGGCATGTTGCCGTAAATCGGCATTGAATCGGGTTAAATCACTATCTTCCCAGGCGTGCCACTGGTCTCGTTGAAGCTGCAATCGTCGTTCTATCTCATCCAGCAATAGTTCAGCACTAGCCAAATCTCTGGTAATCATCGTAATCTTGATGATGGTACCGAATTCGAGCAAGTGCTGTTCGACCAGGTGTTGCCGAGGTTGGCAACCGCTGGCTATAAGGCAGGGTAAAAACAGCCAGATCAGCTTGAAAGCTGTTGCTCGATACACTCAAAAAGATCTGCGCTGATGTTAAGGTCAAAATCATGATCCAGCTCCCGGATGCAGGTTGGGCTGGTGACATTGATTTCGGTAATATAGTCACCAATCACATCGATTCCCACGAACAATAATCCCCGCGCGCGCAGCTCGGCGCCGATTTGATCACATAACCACTGGTCACGCTCACTCAATGGCTGTCCACGGGTGCTTGCGCCGGCCGCGATATTACCACGATTTTCCCCTGCAGCCGGCAGCCGCGCCAGAGCGTAGGGTATCGCAACGCCATCGACCAACAGGATACGTTTGTCGCCGTCGCTGATTTCCGGTATAAAGCGCTGCACCATGGTTTGCGAATGCCCATTTTTTGAGACCGCTTCGATGATGGCGTTGGTATTGGGGTCACCGGCCCGTATCCGGAAAATCGATCGGCCGCCCATGCCATCGAGAGGTTTAATGATAATATCCCGATGTAGTTCGATGAAACCCTTCAATATATCAGGGCTGCGGCTTACCAGTGTTTCGACACAGCACTGCGGAAATAATCGGCTGAACAGCTTCTCATTGCAATCACGCAGGCTCGCCGGTTTATTTACGATTAGCGCTCCGGCTTCCTCCGCCTGCTCAAGGATGTAACTGCAGTAGATATACTCCAGGTCGAAGGGGGGATCCTTACGCATCAAAATCGCGTCGAGTTCTCCGAGTCGACAGCGTCCAGCTTCACCGTAGTCAAACCAGTGCTCGTTGTCGTCATACAGGGTCAGGGATTTATATTGGCCCATGGCGATACCGTTGTCGAAGAAAATATCATCGAGTTGAAAGTAATATATCTGCCAACCTCTAGCCTGTGCTTCGAGCATCATTGCCAGACTGGAATCCTTCCAGGGCTTGATGGATTCGATCGGATCCATCACGATTCCGAGTTTACGAACTTTAGGCATGGATAAGCGTTTTTCAGCGCCGCAAGCGAAGGTGTAAATTTTACTGAATAATGTCTTTCAAGCACATCAAAATATTGGCTCCGGGAGAATTTTGCAGGGATAAATACGAGCTTGTTAAAATAGCAACTTTGAACTACTTTTTAAGTTAGTAAAAATTCGAAAATAGAGCTGTGAAAGTTAACGTGAAAACATAGAAATCACATTATGTAGGTTTAATAAATCACTGGTTTTACTTGAGAAAATAACTATACTCTTATCCTTAAAAGTGGGGAATACCTGCTTACAGTCCTTTGGGGGTTACGTGAACACCGAGTCTCAAATAGCAGATGGAGCACAGCAGTCGGCCAGGCTTAACGTCAAAGTCATGGTAATTGACGACAGTAAAACCATCCGGCGCAGTGCCGAAACCCTGCTGAAAAAGGTCGGTTGCGAGGTGATAACCGCGATCGACGGTTTCGAGGCGCTGGCGAAAATAACCGAACACAAGCCAGATATCATCTTCGTCGATATTATGATGCCGCGCCTGGATGGTTATCAGACTTGCGCGCTGATAAAGAACAATCAAACTTTCAAGGCCACACCGGTGATCATGCTTTCCAGCAAGGACAGTATTTTCGATCGTGCTCGGGGACGAATTGTCGGCTCTGAAAAATACCTGACCAAGCCATTTTCCAAGGAAGACCTGATTAACGCGATAACAACACATGTCGGTTAGGCGAGTACGCTCAGTGCAGAATGAGGTAAATTTCGAATGACGCATATTTTAATTATTGATGATTCTCCGACCGAAGTTCACGTATTCAAAAATATGCTTTTGAAAAATGATATCGAGGTTTCGGTAGCGAGAAACGGCGAAGAAGGAATTGAGAAGGCAATCGCAGTCAAACCCGATTGCATTTTGATGGATGTGGTGATGCCGGGGAAAAATGGTTTCCAGGCTACCCGTGATCTGAGTCGTAATCCGGCTACATCGGCTATCCCCGTCATAATTATAACCACCAAGGATCAGGAAACGGACAAGATTTGGGGCATGCGCCAGGGTGCCAGGGATTATATAGTAAAACCGGCGCAAGAGCGCGATCTGATTGAACGCATCAACAAGGTGCTTGGCTTCGATCGTAGCTCCGAAGATTGAGCAGGAAGCAGCATCAATGCCCATCACTTCACCATTTGAATTACTGAGCAAGCTCGAAGCGCGTTGCCGCACTAATTCCAGTGGCTTGCCGGTGGCCAAGATGGTTATCGATGACTGGATAGGAATTGGGTTTTCGATTAACGAAATACCCCTGTTGGCTAAAATGGATGATGTCAACGAGATTTTACCACCGCCTGAAACGATCAGGGTGCCGGGAGTTACGCACTGGGTCAAGGGCCTGGCAAATATTCGAGGCAGTTTGATGCCGGTACTCGATATGAACGGATTTCTGTACGGTAAGGAAACCAAAATTCGTAAGGAAAGCAGGATTCTGGTGATCAATAAACTGGGTGTGGTAGCAGGGTTACTGGTAGATGAAGTTTACGGATTGAGACGATTTAAACCAGAAGAGCAACAGCATGAAATCAAGCAGGACGCGGGTGCGGTGGGTGAATATCTCGCCGGAACTTTCGTTGATCAAGTACGGCGCTGGAATATTTTCAGTGTTGAAAGACTCGCCAGGACTGAACATTTCCTGAGAGTAGTGTAAAGCGTGATTGGTAAGGCATTGAGGAACCGATGGCAGTTTTAAAGAAAGTCAAGAATTTGTTTCCGGGGCGGGGCTCCAAAGCTGCGCCGTCCGGTGGACAGCCCGGTAGTTCCTACAACAATAAAACAGTTGTCGTCGGTGTACTATTGATTCTGTCGGTGCTGGCAATGGTCGGAATGTTCAGCATCGAGAGTAGCCAGGCTCGCAAGAACAAACTCTATACGACGATAGCCTCGCAACAACAGGTCATATCGCAGCAGATCGCGGTAAACGCCCTGGCGGCGGCTGCGGGCCAGCGCAAGGCCTTCGATCGTCTGGCCGCGAATCAAAATCGATTTCTCGAAACTCTGGATAAGTACAACAATGGAGATTTAAGCCAGCGTCTACCCGCCCTACCTGAACATTATTCGCTTGAGTTTTCCGAGTTGAAAGCGAACTGGAATGATTACGACAAGCATATTGCGACTGTGGTTGCAGCGAAAAATTCGATTGCAACGGTGAGCGACTATGTCACTCAAATCAATGAATCACTGCCCGAGTTGATGTCGCTTTCCGACCGGGTTGTCACTGAGCTGGTCAAGGCCGGAGCTCCACGCAAGAATATTGCGGTGGCGGCGCGCCAGGTGATCCGGATCAGGGGCATCGAACACAGCCTCAACCAGATATTGACCGATGGAGAAGTGGTCATGGCGGCAGCTGATCGCTTTGCCAGCGATGCTACCCAGGTAGAGTCGCAATTGCTGGCGATGCTCGAAGGTGACAATTCACAGGGGATAGCCAAGTTCACGGGGTCGGCGGTGGTTGGTAAATTGTTGCAGTTTACCGATTTGTATTCTGTGGTCAGGAAGAATGTACGCGAGATTCTCGATAATTCGGCGCAGATTTTTAAGGTGCACGAAGCTTCGCTGAAAATTGACGCACTAAGCCCGGTGCTATTACTGGCTTCAGAAGGTCTGATCAAGGCGATCGAGCGTAACGATGCGGCAGGCAGGACCTTTATTCTGATCGGTTATGCTCTGGGTGGACTCGCGGTTGTGTTACTGCTTTTTCTGATTGTACTGATTGCCCGTGAGTCCAGGGCCGGTCTTGCCGAATCACAAGGTCAGAATGAGAAAAACCAGCGCGCAATTCTGCGTCTACTCGATGAAATGACTAACCTTGCCGACGGTGATCTATCGACGCATACAACCGTCACCGAAGACATTACAGGCGCGATAGCCGACTCGGTTAACTATTCCATCGACGCATTACGTGACCTCGTCGGTACTATTAACCGCACCGCGAATCAGGTCCGTAGCGCGGTTCGAAAAACCCAGAACATGACGGGCGAACTGGCCAAGGCCAGTGAGGCGCAGGCAAGCCAGATTACCGCGGCCAATAGCGCGGTAACCGAAATTTCGAAATCGATGTCGCAGGTTTCGGAGCGCGCGGCGGATTCTGCCGAAGTCGCCCGAAAATCAGTCAGCATTGCGCACAAGGGTGGTGAGACAGTGCGCCAGACCATTGATGGCATGGAAACAATTCGCGAGCAGATTCAGGAAACATCCAAACGTATCAAACGCCTCGGCGAATCTTCACAGGAAATCGGCGACATCGTAAGCCTGATCACGGAGATTTCGGATCAAACCAACATCCTTGCCTTGAACGCTGCTATCCAGGCTTCAATGGCAGGCGAGGCGGGTCGAGGTTTTGCGGTGGTGGCAGACGAAGTACAAAGGCTCGCTGAACGTACCGGTGACGCAACCAAGCAGATAGAAGCACTGGTAAAAGCTATCCAGGCTGATACCAACGAAGCCACGGTTTCAATGGAGCAAAGTACGGCCAATGTTGTAAAAGGCGCCAAACTTACCGAGAACGCAGGCAATGCGCTCGATCGAATCGAGCAGGTCTCAATGAATCTGGCACAACGAATTCTGGAGATATCAGATTCTACCCGCGATCAGGCCAAAGACAGTGTGCGCATTACTCAAACCATGGACGTGATACAGGATATTACCGCCAGGACTTCGGAAGGTTCAAACAGAGCCTCAAATTCGATAGGTGAATTATCAAACATGGTTAAGGAGATGCAAACATCGGTTGCCGGCTTTAAGCTGCCCGGAGTCGATGCGGTTGAAAACACCCTGGTACAAGGTTCCGATGATCTCGCCTCGGTGGGTTTAGAACCTGAGGCGGCTAAATAGGTCACCCAATGAATTCTCAGGAAATTTCGATAACGCACAATGCCCTGGGATGGGTAAAGAAATCCATCGATGACAATCTGTCCGAAATCAAAACCGAACTCAAGCTCTATATCGAAGAAGACGATGCAACACTGCTGGAGGGTGTCAAGGAAAGACTAGGAATTATTCAGGGTGTTTTGATGATGATCGAGCAATATGGCGCAGCGATGTTAACCGAGGAAATGGTTGCGCTTGCCGATTTCATCATGGCCAAGAAGCAAGCACAGGGTGATCAGGCACTGGAAGTACTGTTGCGTGCGGTTTTGCAGTTACCTGATTATCTCGAACATATCCAGTCGGGGCATCGGGACATCCCGATCGCCATATTGCCCCTGCTAAACGATATTCGCGCGGTCAGGAATCAGGATTTATTCTCCGAGAAACTACTGTTTCTGCCCGATCTTTCGGTGCATCAGGAAGATGCTGAAATCGAAGCTATCGATGAAAAGAGTAACCAGGCTACCAAACTACTGGCAAAAAAACTGCGCCCCGTTTACCAGTTAGCGCTAGTCAATGTCATCAAGGAACAGGCGATTGAAGAAAGTTTGAAACGCCTTGGTAAGATATGTGAAATTCTCGAAGAGCGATCGGTGTCGGAACAGATTGCCCGAATTTGGTGGATAGTCGGCGCACTAATTGAGTCGGTTTCACGTCAGCAACTCGAACTCGGTGTATCGATAAAAAACCTGCTGGGTAAGGTCGATGCACTGTTCAGGGTAATTCTGATTATCGGTGAGCGTGGTTTACTTCAACGCCAGCCCATCGAGTTAATCAAGAATTTTCTTTACTATGTCGCTCAACCGGAATGCGATGGACCCAAAACACAGGCGATAAAAACAGCCTACCGACTCGAACAATTCCTGCCCTCTGAATCTGCACGTAGCGAGGTGCTGGATAATATTGCGGGTCCCAACCAGGCATTGCTGAAAACGGTCGCTGAGGCGATGAAAGCTGATATCGAGGCGGTCAAGTCGACGCTCGAAGTTTATGTCAACGGGGATTTGTCAGAAGTATTTAGATTAAAAGACTTGCCCAAGGAAATGCATATTATCTCCGACACACTGGCGATGATTGGACTGGGTGCACAGCGACAGCTAATCGAAGCGCAGATTGATGTTGTCAAGGAGGTTATAGCGGGTAATCAGGCTGCTGACGAAGAACAGTTGTTGTCGATGGCGGCTGAATTGCTGCAGGTTGAACAGGCTCTCGATCAAATGCAGAAACGCCAGCCGGCCGGAACCGAGCAGCCCAGATCGGAAACAGACGTGTCGCGCGATTACGAACTCGATAGCGTATTGACGGCAGTCGTCACCGCGGCACTGGATGATATTCAGAAGACCAAAAATGCGATTCTTGAATTTATCAAGGATTCCAGTCGTGGTGAAAATATAGACCTCTGCGTGGCCCTGATGAAAGAGTCTCGCGGGGCGTTACATCTGCTCAACCGGCCGCGCGCGGTTGCGGTGGTAGATGGATTGCTAACCTACCTGCAGGGTTACGACATTATCGAGTTTATGGAATCCAATCGGCTGGATGCATTGTCACAAGTTGTGGCCAGTCTCGAATACTATCTCGAAGCGCTCGGTGAACACCGCAGTGATGCCAGCAGTATTCTCGATTTCGCCGATGTGCAGCTGCGCGAGCTCCTGTCCAATGTGCAAATCAGAGCCGAAGTCGAGGGTAGCCAGGAAATTGTTATTGCCGCCGGAGAATTTGAAGGTGGCGCCGATGTTTCAGCGGATACCATCAACGCGGATCAAAAACCTGCTGCAACCGAGACCAGGGCAGAAGCGCAATCGGAAGCTGAACTAAAAAGTAAGGTGGATTCCGGGCCAACTACCGATGCCGCCGAACCTGAAAATGGGCCCGATTCTGTCGAGCTGGAAATCAAACCTGAGCCTATAGTTACAGCGGAAATGATGGTGGATCAGGAAGCCGTTGAACCCCCCCAGGCGGTAGTGCCATCATCTGCCAGCCTGGGTCAAGAGCCCGAATCGAGTCAGGTTTTGGTCGACCAAGACCCAGTCCGGCCCGAGTTCGCCTCGGCCAAAGCGATAACAGCCGAAGTCGAAACAGTTAGTGTGCCGGTAGATACACGCATCGAAATTGTTGCGGTCGATGAGGCGCTCGAAGTACTCAAGCCTGGCAGCGATTCGGAGATCCTCGAGATTTATCTCGAAGAAGCTGAGGAAGAGGCACTCAACATTGCGCGCTTGCAACAGGACTGGATGCTACATCCGGAAGACGAAAACGCAGTAAAAAACATTCGCCGCGCATTTCATACTATCAAGGGTAGTGGGCGCCTGGTTGGTGCAATGAAGATTGGCGAGTTTGCCTGGGATTTCGAGCAGTTGTTGAATCGAGTACTCGACAAAACTGTTCCCCCTGACAGAAAAACGATCGATGCCGTCGGTAAAGCTGCGAAGGCGCTACTGCTACTGGTAAATGAGATCAAGACATCGGAGCCGCCGCAAACCGATATCAATTACCTGCGGGGTCTGGCTAGGGCCCTGGCCGAGTTTAAGGCCGAGCAACTGTTAATCGAACACACCCAGCAGATTTCGATTGTTGAATCTCCGCATGACCGAATTACCGACGACGATGATAACGAATGGAAAGGTATAGGAATTGGCGAGACTACGCAGGTTATACCGCCCGACAAACTGACCGCGGCATTGCTCGAGGAGATTGAGCCGGACACGATGCGAGTAGATTCCTCGAAATTTGAAACGGCCGATCTTCAGGACGAAGACGCAGCTGATGCTACTCAAGCGGCAGCGACTAGTTTTGATGATACCCCGCTGCCACAATCCCCTGCCATTCCATCATCGCCTGGTAAAGACGCAGGGGGAGCCATCGCTGAAACAGTGGTAGCAACTCCGATCTACCACGAAAACGATTACAAACAGGCAATCGATTATACCCACTCCGCTGCGGAATCGGCAGATGCTGGTGTTGCCGGAATTGAGGCGGTAGAAATCGATGGCGGCGAGCTCGCAATCCAGGAAGACATAAAGATTGAAACCATCGGTGAAGATTTTCTCGGTGACGAGGTCGACCACGAAATTGAAGATGAATTTTCCATTGACGCTTTGGCGCCGGAAGTGTCAATTGCCGAAACTGCATCTGAAGATGAACTCGAATTTGAAGATTTGTCTACTGTCGAGGAAGCTGAGCTCGAGGTGCTAACCATCGAGGCACCCGAGGCTGAAGTCGAAGAAGTGGTATTCGACCTGCTCGAGCCTGAGGTCGAAGAAATCGTTATGGAAACTTCGCAGCCCGAGGCGCAAGCGGTTGAAGTCGACGCACCCGCGATCCAGCGGGAGCCGGAATCTCGTTTAGAAGCGTCTGAACCGGAAATCGAAATGTCTGGATCGGATGAAATGCGGCAAGAAACAGTTCAGGAGATCCCACCCGACCCTTTAGTCGATACGACAAGAGGTCAGATGCCTGGAGAAGAGGAGGCAGGCAGCAGCGTGCCAAGGGACCGAGAGCCGCCAGAACAAATCGGCCTTTCGTTCGATCCGGAGCTGCTGACAATTTACCAACAGGAGGTAGAACAACACCTCGGCATAGTAAGTTCCGTCCTTGACCGTTCCGAGCAGACCAAGGAACTGATTCCCAACGAAGAAATTTATCGCGCGCTGCACACCATAAATGGCGCCTCGCGTACCGCTGATATATCGACTATCGGTGAACTCGCTGCGTTGATGGAAAAACCGCTTAAATTGGCGATATCACAAAAATTAGCGCTGGATCACGAAATCGTAGCCTTGTATCGCGAAGGCCAATTTGCACTGCGTAATATGACAAGCGAACTGGTAGCGACCCGGCAATTACCAGCTATTCCTGAAGACCTCGGAACAAGTTTGAGGGCGTTGGCCGAAGATTTTGAAGAACATACCGTGGAAATTCCTGAAGACGGGGAAGCGCCCGCGGGTGATTTTGTCGATACCTTGACGATGATGAATGAAGCGATCGATACCGAGCCCGATAACGAACTGCTGATCATATTCGTCGATGAAGCCAACGAACTGCTGGAAATGAGCGACAATACCCTGCACCAATGGACCCGTCAGAAATCTGATGAGACCGATGCCCCGGATTTTAGTGCAGTCATGGAGTTACAGCGCTATCTGCACACCCTGAAAGGCGGTGCTCGTATGGCTGAGCTGAAGCAAATCAGTGATCTATCGCATGAAATGGAATCACTATTCATCGCGGTAATCGATGGCCGGGTCGATAAAAATGAAAAATTAGTCGAGTTGTTGAAAGATTGCTTTGACCTGCTTCATCGGCAAGTAGTGGAAGCACAGGGCGGCCGGGATATGGGTGATCCCGCCAGATTGATTGGATTGCTCAAGACGCTACGTCGTGGCAAGGGCGATGAAAATATCGATGACCTGGGCGGTGTCGATATGGATAGTGAAGATATCGATATTGTCAGTGAAAATTTACCGGGAGATCCGATTTCAAGTATGCGGCGACCATCGCAGGACGTCATCAAAGTTCGTGCGGATTTGTTGGATAACCTGGTTAGTTCAGCGGGAGAAGTCAGCATTTATCGTGCGCGTATGGAACAGCAGGTTGCCGGTCTGGGTTCTCACTTGAGCGAATTGGGACAAACAATTTCTCGCCTCAAGGGACAGTTACGTAACCTCGAAGCGGAAACCGATGCGCAAATTCACTTCAGTCATCGGGCCGAGGCTGGCAATGCCGACGAATTCGATCCTCTCGAGATGGATCGCTACACCATGATCCAGGAGTTATCACGTTCTCTCGGCGAATCAGTAAATGACCTCTCCAGCTTACAGGCCATGCTGGGTGAGCAGGTTAAGGATTCGGAGACGCTGTTGTTGCAGCAATCACGGGTTAGCACCGATCTCCAGGATGGATTGATTAAAAGTCGGATGGTCAAATTTTCCGGTCTGCTGTCGCGCCTGCGTCGACTGGTCAGGCAGAGTAGCCAGGAGCTCGGTAAAAAAGCCGATCTGATCATATCCGGGGAGGAAAATGAAGTTGATAACAAGGTGCTCGATCGCATGGTTGCGCCACTTGAACATATTATTCGCAACGCCCTTTCGCACGGTATCGAAACTCCGGTAGAGCGTGTCAAAAAAGGAAAGGCGGAAGCTGGAAAGATCGCGATCGATATTAGCCGGGATGGATCCGATATCATTATTTGTATCAAAGACGATGGCGCTGGTGTGAATCTTGAAAAGGTACGTAGTCGCGCCGTTCAACTGGGGTTGCTCGATCCGAAGCATCAGGTGACCGAAGCAGACCTGGTGCAGTATATACTCGAGCCCGGGTTCAGTACCGCCGAACACGTAACCCAGCTCTCCGGGCGTGGTGTTGGTATGGATATTGTAGATATCGAGATTAAACAGCTCGGTGGAACCTTGCAGATAGAAACCACGCCGCGAGGCACTACCTTTACCGCACGACTGCCGTTCACGCTTTCAATCAACCAGGCGATACTTGTGCGTACCGGTGAAGAAATCTACGCCATCCCCTTGATCAACATCGAGGGTATTACCCGCCTGGATGCACAGCAGGTTGTTGAATACTATCGCCAGGAAGAACCAGAGCTGGAGTATGCGGGCCAGCGTTTTGCGCTGTATAGCCTGGCTAAACTGGTGGAAACTGGGATCCAGTTCCGACCCGGCGCCGAGAATGAAAAGCAGGTGATCGTCTTGAGTCGATCCGGTGACGTCCGTGTCGCAATGCATGTTGATGAAATTATCGGTAACCGGGAAATTGTAGTTAAGACCCTGGGTAAGCAGCTTAGCCAGGTTAAAGGACTGGCCGGGGCGAGCATTCTTGCCGATGGCAGCGTTGTGTTGATTCTTGATATCAACGGCCTGGTTCGACACAGCACCACCAGTGCGGTCAAAATTGTTTATCATCAGCAAATTGAAAAAGCGCCGAAAACCCGTGAAACCGTGATGGTGGTAGACGATTCCATCACGATGCGCCGGGTTGCTAGTAAATTACTGGAACGCCACAACTACGATGTAGTTACCGCCAAAGATGGAGTTGATGCGCTAGCGCAGTTACAGGATGTACGCCCCGATGTAATGCTGCTCGATATAGAAATGCCACGAATGGATGGTTTCGAACTGGCAACACATATGCAGAACGAGGAAAATTTTTCAAGGATACCGATCATCATGATCACATCGAGAACCGGGGAAAAACACCGCGATCGCGCTCTTCAAATTGGGGTTACCAACTACATGGGTAAGCCCTACCAGGAAGACGAACTGGTCGAGAATATTCAAAGCGCGTTGGCAACCAAATGAAGAATAAGGCATGAATGAAAAGCCAACATCGGTGCGTTGTATGTTATTGCCACTGGTATCGCTTAACCTGTTAGTCCCGAACTCAGCGGTTGCCGAAATCATTGGTTACTCTTCGCCTCGCCAGATAACGGATACCAGCGACTGGTTTGCCGGGGTTGTGCTCTGGCGGGGGGTTTTTATACCGGTAGTTGCGGTGGAGCAAATGTGTAACCTCGATACCGCTGTAGTGGGGCCGCGAGCAAGAATCGCGATTATCTACAATCCGGCAAAGGATCCGGATCTGCCTTATGTTGGCATCCATATGCAGGATATTCCCCGAGCCTACCTGGCCGAAGCCGAAAGTATGGACTCCAGTAGTGACGAGGGTCTGAGTGAATATCTGGTGACGCGTGTTGACGACGAGCAGTTGGCACGAGTTATTCCGGACCTCGATAAAATCATTGCCGACCTCAAGCTCGAATTCAACCAGGATCGCATCGCAGAATTAACATCCTAGGTTCGCCCCCGCATCCTCGAAAGTTTTCCCCACGCCATTTAAAGTCATGCCGAATTGTCGGACTGCCGCGAATGCGGGGATCTTAACCGGTTTCCAGGGTGACGTTCGGGTTAGTTCAAGTCGCCGAGGGTGGTCTGGACGATGGCGAGAGCGGTGGCGGCGGCGGTTTCGGCGCGTAGTACGCGTGGGCCGAGCCTGATCGGTTTGAAACCGGCATCTTTGGCGAGTTTAATTTCAGACGGGTTCAGGCCGCCTTCGGGGCCGAGCAAAATTGATACTGCGCCCGGGCTTGATAGTAAACTCGAGGTGAGTGCGTCGCCTTCAAAATTCAGTAGTATTCCAAAATCGATTGTCGATGCTGCCAGCGCTTGCTGCAGGTGTTGATGTAGACTGATCTCGGGTACTATCGCGCGTCCGCATTGTTCGCAGGCGCTGGTCGCCACTCCCCGCCAATGGGTGAGTTTCTTTTCAAACTGCGATGATTTGAGTGGGGATTGGGTGCGTTCCGCGTTGAAGAGGGATATCTTCTTGACACCTAGCTCTGTCGTCTTCTGGATCATCCAGTCCATATGGCCGGTACCTCCGAGTCCTTGAAGCACTTCGCAACCGAGTTTGGACTCGGTGCTCAGTGGGGTCGCGGCATCGATGCTGGCTTTCGCCTGTTTGCCTTCGAGAATCAGGGTGGCGTGGTAGTCGATGGCTTCGCGGCCATTGAACAATAAAAATGCTGCGCCTGATTTCAGGCGCAGCACCTGTTTGAGGTAGTGACTCCGAGACTTGTCGAGGGTTAACTCCTCACCGACGATAAGCTCGGTTTCGATATGTACGCGGCAAGTCCGCATTTTTGGAGACAGGACAACTAGTAGCGGTAAGTTTCAGGCTTGTAAGGGCCTTCGACCTTGACCCCGATGTAGTCAGCCTGTTCTTGAGTCAGCCGGGTTAGCTGGACGCCGATCTTGTCGAGATGCAGGCGCGCTACTTCTTCATCCAGGTGTTTCGGCAGAACGTAGACTTGATTCTGGTACTTGCCGGGGTTGCAGAAAATTTCCATCTGCGCCAGTACCTGGTTGGTAAACGAATTCGACATGACGAAACTTGGGTGGCCGGTTGCACATCCAAGATTTACCAGGCGCCCTTCGGCCAGCAGAATGATTCGTCTGCCGTCAGGAAAGATAATGTGATCAACCTGGGGTTTGATATTCTCCCACTCGTAATCCTTCATTTCCGCTACCTGGATTTCATTATCGAAATGTCCAATGTTGCAGACGATGGCCTGGTCCTTCATTTGCTCCATATGGTCCTTACGGATGACATTGAAGTTACCGGTCGTGGTTACGAAAATATCGGCCTGACTACAGACATCATCCATGGTGACCACGCGAAACCCTTCCATAGCTGCTTGTAAGGCACAGATCGGATCGATTTCAGTCACCATGACGCTGGCGCCAAGTCCCTTGAGAGATTGCGCGCAACCCTTGCCGACATCACCGTAACCGAGCACCAGGGCAACTTTGCCGGCGATCATTACGTCGGTCGCGCGCTTGATGCCGTCGACCAGCGATTCGCGACAGCCGTAGAGGTTGTCAAACTTGGACTTGGTAACCGAATCATTGACGTTGAACGCCGGGAATGGAAGTTCCCCGCGGGCCTGCATCTGGTAGAGCCGGTGCACGCCAGTGGTTGTTTCTTCGGTGACACCCCTGATGTTTTTCTGAATAGTCGAGTACCAGTTGGGGGATTCAGCCAGTTTAGCGCGAATCGATGCAAACGCGATAACCTCTTCTTCAGTGCCGGGATTATCCAGTGCTGAAATGTCTTTTTCCGCCCTGCTGCCGAGATTGATCAGCATTGTCGCGTCACCACCGTCATCGAGGATCATGTTGGGAGTGCCGCCATCATGCCATTCCATGATCCTGTGGCTGTACTGCCAGTAATCTTCGAGCGATTCGCCCTTGAGAGCGAACACCGGTACACCGGATTCGGCGATCGCGGCTGCGGCGTGATCCTGGGTAGAGAAAATATTACAGGAGGCCCAGCGAACCTCGGCGCCGAGCGCGACCAGGGTTTCGATTAAAACCGCGGTCTGGATGGTCATGTGTAGCGAACCCGCGATTCGGGCGTCTTTCAAAGGTTGCTCGCTACCGTACTTGCCGCGCAATGATACCAGGCCCGGCATTTCGGTTTCGGCGATAGCAATTTCTTTTCGACCCCAGGAAGCGAGTGCGAGGTCGGCTACTTTGTAATCGTTTTTAATGGCGTCTTGGGCGTTAACACTCATAAATAATCTCCAAGCTATTTATGAGCGCCGTTGAATAGATCAGGTGGGCGAGCCTGGCAGTTAAGCTGTCGCAGCGCTCCTCGCACACAAGTTCCCCTTGGAGTCTGTCGGACTTAGGATAAATCTACTGCGGAAAAGGCATTTTGGCCAGATTTTCCTATCCAATTCGTTGAATATGAGTGACTATACCCAAAGCATTCGCTTCGCTCATGGGGCAGGCCCTTCGCCTCATTCGATAGAAAAATCTGACTCAAAATACCTTTCCCTCGCTACGACACCCTAAGTCCGACAGCCTCCTAGACTGGAGAATCGGGTATTTTAGCCAAATAGACCACAGTGTCAAATAGTGAAAGGCTCTTGTAGATGCCTCTTAGGGTGGTTTTTACAGGCCGGCGTCTGCTTTGAGTAGCTCGGCCTTGTCGGTACGTTCCCAGCTCAGATCGAGGTCTTCGCGCCCGAAATGTCCATAGGCGGCGGTTGGTTGATAGATCGGCTTTAACAAATCGAGCATCGCAATCAGGCCCTTGGGACGCAGGTCGAAATGATCGCGGATCAGGGTGATAATGCGACTGTCGTCGATGCGCCCGGTGCCGAAGGTGTCGACACTGATCGAAATCGGTTGGGCAACCCCGATTGCATAGGAGACCTGGATTTCGCAGCGATCGGCAATCCCGGCCGCAACAACATTCTTGGCCACGTAACGTGCCGCGTAGGCAGCAGATCGATCAACCTTGGATGGATCCTTCCCCGAAAAGGCGCCGCCGCCGTGGCGGGCCATGCCGCCGTAGGTATCAACGATTATTTTACGCCCTGTCAGGCCGGCGTCACCGACCGGACCACCGATAACGAAACGGCCGGTCGGATTAACATGGATGTTTTCGTTCTTGCACCGGGCAAGCCATTGTTGCGGCAGTACCGGCTTCAAAATGGTCTCGATAACCGCTTCACGCAGCGTCTTTAAATCCACCGATTCTTTGTGCTGGGTCGAGAATACTACGGCTTCGATGCCGACGGGTTTGTGATCCTCGTAGCGCAGCGTAACCTGGCTTTTGGCATCGGGAAGCAGCCAGTCCAGTTCCCCTGTTTGCCTCAGTTCGAACTGTTTGCGCACCAGTCGATGCGAATAGGTGATGGGTGCAGGCATCAACACGTCGGTATCGCTACAGGCGTAACCGAACATCAGGCCCTGGTCGCCGGCGCCCTGTTCCCTGTCATCGGATTCATCGACACCCATGGCGATATCACTGGACTGTTTGCCGAGCCCGGTCAGCACCGCGCAGGTGTTCCCGTCGAAACCGCATTCCGGATGATCATAGCCGATGTCACATACTGTTTTGCGCACCAGCGATTCCATGTCGACTTCGGCGTTGGTCGTGATCTCACCGGCGAGCATCACCATGCCGGTCTTGACCAGAGTCTCGCAAGCGACTCGAGACCGATGGTCCCGCTCCAGCAAAGCGTCAAGCACGGCATCGGAAATCTGGTCTGCCATCTTGTCAGGATGACCGCCGGATACCGATTCGGAGGTGAATATGTATGAGCCTGACATAGTGGTTTCCAGCTAGTATTGGAAAAAATGCATTAGTAGGTATGACAAATAAAAATAACAGCCTGGATTATAGCCTTATAAAACTGCTTAATATGCGTAAAAGATTTATGAGTTGCTGTCATTTTGCATTTACGAGAGAATATCGCGCCTTGTCGGTCGTAGATACGTGGCGGGGAACCAGATATGACGACCTGGGCTAATGCTCAAATAGATTGCGCCGAACTGACCGTTAGTTAATTCGGTAACCAAATTTTAAAACTATGATTTTGGAGGTGTCCAATGTCATCTCGTAAAACGCTTGCCAATGCGATCCGGTCGTTGGCCATGGATGCGGTACAAAAAGCCGGCTCCGGCCACCCCGGAGCGCCGATGGGAATGGCTGATATCGCGGAAGTACTTTTCAACGACTTCATGCGCCACAACCCGGCAAACCCTGAATGGAGTGACCGCGATCGCTTTGTCATGTCAAACGGGCACGGGTCGATGCTGCCTTACTCGGTGCTGCATTTGAGCGGTTATGAAGTGACCATTGACGACATCAAGAATTTTCGCCAGCTGCACTCGAAAACGCCGGGCCATCCTGAACATGGTTACACCCCCGGAATCGAAACCACCACCGGACCGCTGGGGCAGGGGATCACCAATGCGGTTGGTATGGCGATTGCAGAGCGTGCTTTAGCTGCCACCTTCAATCGGAAAGATTTCAAAATTGTCGATCACTTTACCTATGTATTTCTCGGTGATGGATGCATGATGGAAGGTATTTCCCACGAAGCATGCTCGCTCGCGGGCACGCTGGGGCTGGGTAAAATGATCGCTTTCTGGGATGACAACGGAATTTCGATCGATGGTAAGGTTGAAGGCTGGTTTCTGGATGATACCGGCAAGCGTTTCGAAGCCTATGGCTGGCACGTGATCGAAGTTGACGGACACGATGCGGATGAAATTAAAATTGCGATCGAAGCGGCGCGGGCCATAACTGCCAAACCTTCGCTGATTTGCTGCAAAACCATCATTGGATTCGGTTCGCCGAACAAGGCCGGTGGGCATGCTTGCCACGGCGCGCCGTTGGGCGAGGATGAAGTGGCGCTGACGCGCATTGAGTTGAACTGGGAGCATCCTGCATTTGAAATACCCGAAGAGGTTTACAAGGGCTGGGATCATCGCAAGGCAGGGGAGATCCAGGAAGATGCCTGGAATCACAAGTTTGAGGCTTACAAGGAAGCGCACCCGGAACTGGCTGCCGAGTTCGAGCGACGCATCAATCGCGAGTTACCCGAGAGCTGGCAGCAGGACTCACAAGCATTTATCGCCGGGCTGGATGAAGCCGCTGAAGACAAGGCCACCCGTCAAGCCTCGTTAGCCACGCTGGAAGCATTTTCGCCATTACTACCGGAACTTTTCGGTGGTTCCGCCGATCTGGGATGTTCCAATCTGACCCAATGGTCGGGATTCAAACCGATGGGGGCTGAATCACCCGACGCCAATTACGTCAATTACGGCGTTCGTGAGTTCGGCATGTCAGCGATGTTAAATGGCATCGTCCTGCACGGGGGGTTCATTCCCTTTGGCGCAACTTTCCTGGTTTTTTCAGAGTATTCGCGCAACGCATTGCGTATGGCCGCGTTGATGAAAATCCAGAGCATCTTCGTTTATACCCACGATTCGATCGGGCTCGGCGAAGACGGTCCGACCCATCAGGCGGTGGAACAGATCCCAACCCTGCGCATGATACCCAACATGCAACTGTGGCGTCCCTGCGATTCGGTTGAAACTGCGGTAAGCTGGAAAGCCGCTATCGAACACCGGGACGGTCCGAGTTGCCTCGTGTTCTCGCGCCAGGGGTTGAAACATCAGGCGCGCAGTGCCGAACAAATAGATACCATCGCGCTCGGTGGATACATTTTGCGTGATTGTGAAGGCATCCCCGAAGTGATCATTATTGCGACCGGTTCCGAAGTTGAGCTGGCCATGGCGGCTTGCGATGCGGAGGCACTCGAAAATGCTAAAATAAGGGTTGTATCGATGCCCTGTACCGCGGTGTTTGATCGGCAGCCACAAGATTATCGGGATTCCGTTTTACCGCCCGATGTCAACGCACGAATTGTGGTGGAAGCCGCGGTCACTGCCGGCTGGTATCAATATGTCGGTATCGACGGCATCATTATCGGCATCGACACTTTCGGCGAGTCAGCCCCGGCCAGGGAATTATTTGCATACTTCGGTTTCACTGTCGACAAGGTGGTGGAAGCGGTAAACAGTTTTATCGGTAAAAATTAAATTTTTAAATTACAGGAGACTACAGATGGCAATTCGCATCGGCATTAATGGTTTTGGTCGAATCGGACGCATGGTGTTTCGTGCGGCACAGGATTTCGACGACGTTGAAGTCGTTGGTATCAACGACCTGCTCGATCCCGAGTATCTGGCTTACATGCTCAAGCATGATTCGGTGCACGGTAAATTCAAAGGTGATATAGCGATCGATGGCGACACGCTGGTGGTCGATGGGCAAAAAGTTCGTCTTAGTGCCGAACGTGACCCGTCGGAACTGAAATGGGGCGAAATCGATGTCGATGTGGTTGTCGAATCTACCGGCTTGTTTCTGACCCGGGAAACCGCGCAAAAACATATTGACGCCGGTGCTCGTAAGGTCATCATGTCGGCACCGTCCAAGGATGATACGCCGATGTTTGTATACGGAGTTAACGATGACAGCTATGATGGCGAAGCCATCATATCGAACGCTTCCTGTACCACCAATTGCCTGGCTCCCATCGCCAAGGTCATCAACGATAATTTCGGACTTAAACGAGGCCTGATGACGACCGTTCATGCTGCAACCGCAACCCAGAAAACCGTTGACGGACCCTCGATGAATGACTGGCGCGGTGGGCGCGGAATTCTCGAGAATATTATTCCATCGTCTACCGGTGCCGCCAAGGCCGTCGGCAAGGTGCTGCCGGACCTCAACGGCAAGCTCACCGGAATGGCGTTTCGCATTCCGACTTCGGATGTTTCCGTTGTAGATTTGACGGTTGAACTGAAAAACAAGGCCAGTTACGAGGATATTTGTAACGCCATGAAAACCGCTTCTGAAGGTCCGATGAAAGGGGTGCTTGCCTATACCGAAGACAAGGTGGTGTCTACCGATTTTCGCGGTGAATCCTGTACCTCGACTTTTGATGCGGAAGCCGGCATCCAGATGGATGACACTTTCGTCAAATTAATTGCCTGGTATGACAATGAGTGGGGGTATTCCTGCAAGGTAGTCGAAATGGCGCGCGTCATCGCGGCCTGATATTCCTTAGTTAGGCTTCTTTCGGTGTACTCGTAATGCCGGTACTTGAAATGACCAGCCTTGAGCTGGCGGGTAAACGGGTGTTGATCCGCCAGGATTTGAACGTTCCGGTCGACAACGGTGCCGTAACCAGCGATCTACGCATCAAGGCGTCGTTGCCGGCGATCCGGCAATGCGTCGATTCTGGTGCCCGCTTGATGATTATGTCGCACCTGGGTCGACCCGAAGAAGGGAATCCCGGAGACCGGTATTCGTTGCAGCCGGTAGCTGATTACCTCAGCGAGGCGCTTGGCCAGGCCGTGCCACTGGTGAGCAATTATCTCGAACAGGCGCCGGCAATCGCAGATGGAGAGGTGGTACTGCTTGAGAATGTGCGCTTCAATGCGGGCGAAAAAGCGAACCACGAAGGCTTGTCGAGAAAATATGCCGCGCTTTGCGACATTTTTGTCATGGATGCATTTGGTAGCGCCCATCGTGCCCAGGCTTCAACCCATGGAGTGGGGCAGTTTGCGGCATTGGCCTGTGCCGGGCCGCTGCTGGCGGCTGAGCTCGATGCGCTCGGCAAGGCATTACAGCAGCCCGCGAGCCCGGTGGTTGCGATCGTCGGTGGATCCAAGGTGTCGACCAAGCTAACCGTGCTGGCGACCTTGTCGGAAATCGTTGATCGGCTGATTCCCGGTGGTGGGATAGCCAATACTTTTATCGCTGCTGCCGGCCACAATATCGGCAAGTCACTGGTGGAAAAGGATTTGATACCCGAGGCCAAACGACTGATGCAACAGGCAATAGCCCGGGGCCGCGAAATCCCGATTCCCACCGATGTTGTTTGCGGCAAGGAATTTTCGGAATCGGCAGTTGCCGAGGTGAAAGCGGTTGCCGAGGTTGATGACGACGACATGATCTTCGATATCGGACCGCAAACAGCAGCCCGCTTTGCCGAGATCATGCATCAGGCAGCGACCATCGTCTGGAACGGCCCGGTCGGCGTATTCGAATTTGATCAATTCGGCGAGGGCACTCGCGTGCTGGCTCGGGCAATAGCTTCTTCGCCAGCGTTTTCGATTGCCGGTGGGGGTGACACCCTGGCCGCCCTGGACAAGTACGGGATATCAGATCAGATTTCCTATGTGTCGACCGGTGGCGGAGCTTTCCTCGAGTTTCTGGAGGGTAAACGATTGCCGGCTGTAACCATGCTGGAGCAGAGATATACAGAATATGAGCACAAAGCTACGTAGAACCAAGATCGTCGCGACCCTGGGGCCTGCGACCGAATCCGATGCGGCTATCGATAGCCTGGTCAAGGCCGGGGTCGACGTGGTACGCCTCAACTTTTCCCACGGCACGGTTGAAGAACACAAGGCGCGCGCCGAAAAAATCAGACGCATCGGTCTTGAGAATAATCGTCACCTGGCCATTCTCGCCGATTTGCAAGGTCCCAAGATTCGCCTCGAAAAATTTAAACAGGGCAGGGTCGATCTGGTGACAGGAGAGCGTTTTTGCCTCAATGTCGAATGTGCGGATGGTGAAGGTGATAAAGACGAGGTGGGTGTAACCTATAAAAAACTGCCTGAAGATGTAAAATTCGGAGATATTCTGGTACTTGATGATGGACGTATCGTGTTACAGGTGGATTCGGTTGAAGGCCCGAGAATCATGTGTACGGTGCAGATAGGCGGCATACTTTCCAATAACAAGGGTATCAACCTCAAAGGCGGTGGATTGACTGCCGAGGTATTAACCGAAAAAGACAAGGCCGACCTGAAAACAGCGGCACTCATCGATGTCGACTACGTGGCGGTATCCTTTCCCAGAAATGCGGCCGATATAAACCAGGCGCGGAGACTACTCGAGGCGCAAGGCAGTTCGGCAGGCCTGTGCGCTAAAATTGAACGGGCCGAAGCGCTCGATAATCTCGAGGAGATAATCAGGGCCTCGGATGCGATCATGATTGCGCGTGGCGACCTCGGGGTTGAAATCGGTGACGCCAAGCTGCCGGCAGTGCAAAAAGACATCATACGCAAAGCGCGACATTTGAATTGTGTAACGATTACCGCGACGCAGATGATGGAATCGATGCGCGACAATCCGATCCCAACCCGCGCTGAAGTATTCGATGTCGCCAATGCGGTGCTCGATGGAACCGATGCCGTGATGCTGTCCGCGGAAACCGCGACCGGTGCTTTTCCCAGCCAAACCGTGAAAGCGATGGCCGATATCTGCCTCAATGCCGAACAACAGAATCAGGCAATCAAATCCCGGCATAGAATCGATGACTTTTTTACGGCTGTTGATGAAGCGGTAGCGATGGCAACCATGTACACTGCCAATCACTTGAATGTTCGGGCGATCGCGACTCTGACCGAATCCGGTTCGACCTCGTTATGGATGTCGCGCATCAGTTCGAGCATCCCGATTTACGCACTGTCGCGTCACGAATCAACCAATCGCAAGGTCAATCTGTACCGTGGCGTGTTCCCGGTATATTTCCCGACGGTTCACACCAGTCATGCAGAGGCCAACCAGGAGGCAGTCGATCTGATGAAAAAAGCCGGCACCATCGCAGATGGTGACCTGGTTATAATTACCAAGGGCGATTTAATGGGAACCGGGGGCGGAACTAATGCGATGAAAATCGTCGAAGTCGGCAATATGCCGAAATTTATGGCTTAGCGAGTCGCGCGAGTCCGATGAAGATGCCTGCAAAGCCGACCCGTTAGTTGAATTTGAAGGCATCGCCCGGCACAAACATGGCGGTCAGTAATTGTAGCGATCGCGTATAAAGATAAGGATGCCTGCCGTGGTCATCGGCAACATGCGCTGCAACCGCACTTCGACGGCGGCAACGCGGGTCGGCCACGCCCTTTAGAGTGGAAATAGCCCCCAGCCGACATAACCGCTCAGAATCACCGCCTGGCCTTTATTCATCGACGCTTACCGTCGTCGTAAATCGCGTGACAATACCAGTATTAGCCCGGTTACCTGGAGGAAAATAGCGATGCTGAAGAGCCGCGAATTATTGCGTTCAAGCGGAGTTTTGGCCTCCTGCTGTTCCAGTGTTTCGAAATAAGTGGCATTAATCGATTCGACAATGGCGGCCTGTGCGGTATCGCTGATATCCAGTAAAAATTCAAGATCGTTGTTGAGCGGATTTTGAATTCGTGCATCGAATTTACTCAATCGATGCTTGCTTGCAAGGCCTTTGAGGTAATCCTGATAGTAACTCCGGGTCAGTGCCGATTTATCGTAATCATCAGCTAACAGCAACATGAAAAACTCTTTTTTACGTTCGATCTCGATCCTGGACTGCCACAGGCTGTCAATCAGGACCTGCTGGTTGCGGATGTCGCGATCGATGACGCCGATCCGGTCATTGTTGAGGCCGATAAAATAGTGTGTGATTACCGCCGACAGGATATTGAAGACAATGCCGGTCAATACGAATACCCAGGGTGCTAACCAACGATCGAGCCGGGATTTTTTCATGGGGTTACCCGAATATGGCTTGCAGCTGACCGGCATACGCGCAACAAAACAGGGGCGAGCAGCATAGGGTTTGCAGGTCAGTGGCATTGTCCATCGAGTCCTCCGTCTGGATTTCTACCTGGTTCAAAATAATAGCGGCCACGCGAAGATGGCGGCTTTGCACTGCCTGTACCGTCATCAGAGCCTGGTTTACAGCACCGATACGATCGTTGACGACAACTATGACCGGTAATTGCAGCGCGGTCGCCAGATCGGCGTTTAATCCGTTTTCGGCAAGTGGTGAGTAAAACCCACCGGCCCCTTCGACAATCAGGTGGTGCCCGGGATTGCTCCGCTTACAGGCATCTATTATTTCGTCAAGGTAGATTTTCTGATTTTCGAGACGCGCCGCCCGATGCGGTGCGATCGCCGCGCGGTAGCGCAAGGCTGCTATTCGTTCGATACTTTCGCGATTATCGTTTGCCTGCTGCAAGGCCAGGGCATCGTGGGCGATCAGCTTTCCCTCTGCAGACAGGTCACAACCCGATTCCACGGGTTTCCGAGTTTCGACGACATGACCCAGGCTGAGCAGTTGCCTTACGATTTGACAGGCGACATAAGTTTTGCCGACATCGGTGTCGGAACCAGTAACGAAATAGCCGTTGTCGTCGAGCGTAAGCATGGCGACATTCTGTGCAAGATAAACATCAACTGCAAGTATAACTGCGCCTCGGCGACGAATGATGGTGGTAGTTTCCATCGAGCTGTTATAATTGCGCGCGAATTTTTCAAGCGTTGTAAACATGCAGGAATTTGTCATCGGTCAGCGTTGGATCAGCGCAGCCGAACTACAGCTAGGTCTTGGCATGGTGATCGAGATCGAGCATCGTACCGTCAGTATCGTGTTCCCGGCAACCGGAGAGACCCGAATATATGCGCGTGCAGATGCGCCGTTGACCCGGGTACGATTTCGCCGCAATGACTGGGTCGAAGAGCAGGACGGGAACCTTCTGAAGGTTCTCGAGTTAACCGAATCCAATGGTTTGATCCGCTATCATTGTGAGGATGAGCACGGTAATCCGATCGATCTTGCGGAGGGCGGGTTGAGTAGTTTCCTGCAGCTCAATCAGCCGGGTGAAAGATTGCTCAATGCCCAGATCGATCGTAACAAGTGGTTTAATCTGCGCTGCAGAACCCGTGATATTGCCAATCATCTGCAACAATCGGCGGTGTTCGGTCTTGCCGGTAGCCGTACCAGCCTGATTGCGCACCAGTTGTATATTGCCCATGAAGTATCGCGTCGCTATGCGCCGAGGGTACTGCTGGCGGATGAGGTCGGGTTGGGTAAAACCATCGAAGCCGGGCTGATTTTGCATCAGCAATTGTTGCTGGAACGCGCCCGGCGCGTATTGATCGTGGTGCCTGAATCTTTGATACACCAATGGTTGGTTGAAATGTTGCGACGTTTCAACCTGATGTTCAGTATTTTCGACCAGGCGCGTTTAGACGATTTCGAGCAGGACGCATCAGAATATGACGACACTGAAAATCCTTTCCATGATGAGCAGCTGGTGCTTTGCACTCTGGAGCACCTGGTTAAACACCCCCGGCAGGCTTTGCTGGCGCAGGCTGGCGATTGGGATTTGCTGGTAGTCGATGAAGCGCATCATCTGCTGTGGACCCCGGAAGCGGCCAGTTCCGAGTATCAATTGATCGAAAACCTGGCTCAAAACACTGCCGGCCTGTTGCTATTGACCGCCACTCCGGAGCAACTCGGCAAAGAGAGTCATTTCGCCCGCTTGCGTTTACTCGATCCGGATCGTTTCAGTAAGCTCGATCTTTTTCTGGCGGAAGAGCGAGGTTATCGACAACTCGCCGAACAGGCGCAAGCCCTGCTCGAAGACCCGCAGCGATCCCGGGACCTGGATGATTTGCTGGATCGCCACGGCACCGGGAGAGTGTTGTTTCGCAATACTCGGCACGGGGTTAAGGGTTTTCCCGAACGAGAACTGCACCCGGTAGCGTTGACAGCAGGTGGGGCGGGTGATCCCTACCGTCACTGGCTCGGGGAATTTTTACGCCGACAGCGTTCGAAAAAGGTGCTGGTGATTACCGCTGCTTCGAGTACCGCCCAACAACTGGTCGCTGACTTAAAGCAACACTTCGGTATTCACGCTGCGCTGTTTCATGAAGGCATGAACCTGGTGGAACGCGATCGATCCGCGGCCTGGTTTTCCGAAAAGGAAGGTGGCGCACAGGTTCTGATCTGCTCGGAGATTGGCAGCGAAGGACGAAATTTCCAGTTTGCGCATCACCTGGTGTTATACGATTTGCCGTCAAATCCGGATTTGCTTGAGCAACGTATCGGTCGACTCGATCGTATCGGGCAAAACGCGGTGATAAACATACATGTGCCCTATGTCGTCGGTAGCGCCCAGCAGGTGTTGTTTCGCTGGTATGACGAGGGGCTGGACGCGTTTTCACATACCTGTCCGGCGGGACACCAGGTATACCTGAAAACACGACATGAGTTGCAGCGATTCCTGGACGATCCACGATTGCCGGTCGACGCTTTTATCGAAACAACCCACCAGATATGCCGGTCGCTTGATACCGAATTGCAGCAGGGGCGGGATCGTCTGCTCGAAATCAATTCCTGCAGGCCGGCAATCGCCGAAGCGCTTATCGACGAAGCGATGCAACGCGAGCTTGATTTAGATCTGTTCGGTTTCATGGAGCGCATTTACGATTGTTACGGGGTGAACAGTGAAATTCAGGGACAGGAACGCTGGGTGATAACCGCCGGTGACAACATGCTCACGCAAATGCCGGGCCTGGCGGACGACGGCATGACAGTCACTTACAACCGCGGCGTCGCCCTCGCCAATGAAGACTTGCATTTCCTGAGCTGGGAACACCCGTTTGTGCGTAATGCGATGGACATGGTGCTCAGCAGCGAGTTCGGAAATACCGCGTTGATCGCGTTGAAATACGCCGCTGTCGATCCGGGCACGCTGCTAGCCGAATGCCATTTTCTGATGGAATTCATCGACGATTCCCGCCATCACAATCAACGCTACTTCCCCAACGCTAGCATTCGGGTCGTGGTGGATGAGACCGGGCAGGAGCATGCGCAGCGTCTCGATCTGAAGGCTGGTTTACAGCAGTCGCAACGCGTTGATCGCGATGCCGCGATCAAGGTTGTCAAAGCCAGGCAACCCGAGTTAACCCGCATGCTGGAGTTTGCGCAACGACTCGCCGATACGCAGGTAAGCGACCTGGTTACCAGTGCTCGAAGCCGTGGCCGCGAGCTGCTGGGACATGAAATCGAGCGCCTGGTGGCATTGCAGAAAGTGAACCCTGGTGTACGCGACAACGAAATCGCATTCTTTCAGAATCAACTCGATCATTTCGAAATCTCGCTGCAACAGGCACGCCTTCGCCTCGACGCGGTGCGCGTAATCGTCGCGACTTGATTTATGCGGGGACAGTATGCTTATTTCCCGCTAAACAACCTCAGTTCTAATGAGTATGCTCTCCCCGAATGGACTGGCTTGTATCACGACAATGATAACGATAACGAGTGATTTTTGATGCAGCAACCCCTTGAAGCATTCAAAAACGCCAAGCTCCGACCCCTATGGCATGACCCTGCAATCATGCCTGACACCTTGCCGGCATTGTCAGCTGACGAAAAATGTGAGCTGCTGATCGTCGGTGGCGGTTTTACCGGGCATGGCGTAGGCGCTTCCCGATTCGGTGCGCGTATCGCTATCGAGCTACTGGGTTATGCGCCATCCGATATTTTAAAGCTTCAGTTCGTTACCCAAAAAGCAATGCCCTGGTTGCCGGAGCCTTTTCGCTGGTTCGGGGTGAGATTCACCCAGAATGCACTGGTGAAAGCAGATAAAAATGGTGGGAAACGCGGATTTTGGCTCAAGACTTTGGATCGGCTTGGGTTTTACCTGCTGAGTATCATACCGCCTCCCGAGCCAAAAGGGCGCAGGGGACAGATTTATTTATGGTGTTTATTTAAATAAATCTGTCCCCTTTTCACCCATCTGTTAAGGGCTTCAAAATCGGAGTTATTGAAAATTCGTTGACATCCATACCGGTCGGTATTATAAGCGTACCGACCGGTATGGATGTAGCTATGAATGATTTGACCGACAACGATGTTTACTGGTGGCGCCCGCTTGACGATACCGAACTCGATACCCGTGGCAAGATACTGTTTTCAGCCTACAAGGAAATCCATGTCAATGGTTTCCAGTCGGCCAGCCTGAGTAATATCCTGGCGCGTGCAGGGGTCACCAAGGGTGCCCTCTATCACCACTTTCCGAATAAAAATGCATTGGGTTACGCGGTCATTGATGAAGTGATTGCGCAACGGATTCAGATGAGTTTCATCCACCCGCTTGCCTATTTTGACGATCCGATCGAAGGATTCATCGAGCTGATTCAAAACATCGGTGAGACGTTTTCGATGACCGATATCGAACTGGGTTGTCCGCTCTCGGTCCTGTCCCAGGAAATGGCTTCGATTGACGCAGGGTTTCGTACCCGCTTAGCCGCTATTTACGAACAGTGGCACCAGTCAATTGCGGAAGTCCTGACCAAAGCCAGAGCCGACGGCTTGATTATCGACGAGATCGATCCCTACGCCATGGCGGTGACTATGGCGGCAATTATGGAAGGCAGTCTCAGCGCGGCCAAGGTCGCGCAGAGTCTGGATAAGCTTCACTATTGCGGCAACGGGCTTACCCAGCTCCTGAAACTGATTAGAACCAAACCCGAGAATCAATGATGGCAAAAGGATTCGCTGAATTTATACTTCGCCACAAACGGGCAACCGTGATTTTGGCGGTGATCTGGATTGTGGGTATGGGTGCCGGAGCGCAGCATCTGACTTTTACCAATGACTACCGCGTGTTTTTCGGGGAAGACAATCCACAGCTGGTGGCGTTCGAAAACCTGCAGGATACCTATGCCAAGAATGACAATGTCATATTTCTGCTGGTGCCGCAAGATGGGCAGGTGTTTACCCGCGAAACGCTAACCGCGGTTGCCTGGCTAACCGAGCGCGCCTGGGAAACACCCTACTCGACCCGCGTCGAATCGCTGAGCAATTACCAGCACACTTCGGCCGAGGAGGATGATTTGATTGTCGAGGATCTCGCCTACGAACCCGAATCGTTAAGCGATGATGACCTGTTACGAATTCGCGACATTGCCCTGAACGAACCGGTGTTACTGAATCGCCTGATTTCACCACGCGCGCATGTCACCGGGGTAAACATCACAATCGAGCTGCCCGGCATCGACCCCATTGTGGAAAATCCGGAGGTGGTTAACTACGTGCGTGCGTTACGCAGCGAGTTTACGGCCGCCTATCCCGACATCGATGTAAAGCTCACCGGCATCATCATGATGAATCAGGCGTTCCCGGAGGCGAGTCAATACGACATGTCGACCTTGTTTCCACTGATGTTGCTGTTGTTTGTGGTGGTTCTGTTTTTCTGGGTCAAGGGGTTTTCCGGGACCATTACCACCTTCATTATCATCCTGTTTTCGATTGTCGGCGCCATGGGGATGGCGGGATGGGTCGGCATTAAACTGACCCCGCCGTCGTTTTCGGCGGTGATGATTATTCCAACCATGGCGATTGCCGACAGCGTACACGTGTTGATCAACTACCTGTTGATGATTCAAAAGGGAGAAAGCCGCGAACAAGCCATGGTCGACAGTATCCGTATCAATCTGCAACCGGTTTTTCTGACCAGCGTTACCACCGCGATCGGCTTCCTGAGCATGAATTTTTCCGATGCACCGCCGTTTCATGATCTTGGTAACATCGTCGCGATGGGTGTTGTGATCGCGTTTGTGTTGAGTGTGACCTTCCTGCCGGCGATGATGATGCTTTTGCCCGGCAAGCACAAGGTCGGTGAAACCATCTCCAGTCTGGCGATGCAACGCCTGGCCGAATTTGTCATTGCGCAACGCAGCAAGCTGCTGGTCGGCATGGGGCTGGGATGTTTGCTGTTAATTTCCTTCGTACCGAAAAACGAACTCAACGACGATTTCGTCAAGTACTTCAGCGAAAAAATCGAGTTCCGGCGCGATGCCGATTTTGCATCGCAGAACCTGAGTGGGCTCTACCTCATCGATTACTCGCTCGAGTCCGGGGAGGAGGGAGGTGTCAGCGATCCGGACTTCCAGCAGCATATCGAAGACTTTGCCAACTGGTATCGCCAGCAACCCGAAGTGATCCACGTAAACGTGCTCTCGGATACCTTCAAACGTCTCAACAAGAGCATGCATGGCGATGATCAGAGTTGGTATCGTTTGCCGGATGCGCGTGAACTGGCTGCGCAATACCTGTTGCTATACGAAATGTCACTGCCTTACGGGCTGGATCTGAACAACCAGATTAATATCGACAAGTCCGCAACCCGCATGACCGTAATGCTCTACAACATGACCACCAAAACCGTACTCGCGCTGGAGGCGCGCGCGCAACAATGGCTGCGCGACAATACGCCTGCGAGCATGCATAACGAAGGCGCCAGCCCGACCCTGATGTTCAGCAATATCGGCGAGCGTAATATCAAGAGTATGTTACTGGGTACAACGGTGGCGTTAATTCTGATTTCGATCATCCTGGTGGTCGCTTTACGCTCGGTGAAAATCGGTTTGATGAGCCTGATTCCGAACCTGATTCCCGCGGCGCTGGCGTTTGGCGCCTGGGGTATCGCGGTCGGCCAGATCGGACTGGCACTGTCGGTCGTAACCGGGATGACGCTCGGCATCGTGGTCGACGATACCGTGCATTTTCTGAGCAAATACCTGCGCGCGCGCCGCGAAAAAGGACTCGATTCGGAAGACGCGGTCCGTTACGCTTTCAGTACCGTGGGGCTTGCACTGGTGGTGACTTCGGTTGTACTGGTAGCCGGTTTCACGGTGTTGACCTTTTCCGCATTTGCATTGAATTCGAACATGGCATTCATGACCGCGGTGACCATCATTTTCGCAATACTGGCCGACTTTTTGTTGTTACCGCCCCTGTTGATGGCCATCGATGGCAAGGAGAAAACCAATGTTTAACCTGAGACAACTGGCGCTGGCCATATTGCTGCTTACCCCGCTTCAGGGGCTGGCGCAAACTGCGCAAGAAAAGGGGTTGGAGATAGCGCGCGCGGCCAAACTCTACGATAAGGGTTTTGCCGATTTCACCGCGAATATGACCATGACCCTGACAAATAAAGCCGGGGCAACTTCAACCCGTAATATTCGTATGCGGTCACTCGAAGTTGACGGCGATGGTGACAAGAGCCTGTCCATTTTTGACGAGCCCGCCGATGTCAAGGGCACCGCGATGCTGACCTACTCGCATGGATTGAAGCCCGATGACCAGTGGCTATACCTGCCAGCATTGAAAAAGATCAAACGCATCAGTTCACGCAACAAGTCAGGTCCTTTCATGGGTTCGACCTACGCGTTTGAAGACCTGGGTTCGCAGGAAGTCGACAAATACACCTACCGGTACCTGCGTGAAGAACCCTGCGGCGAGTGGAGTTGTTACGTAATCGAGCGTTTTCCCGCCTACAAGCACTCGGGTTATACGCGCCAGGTCGCCTGGATAGATACCGAGGGTTATCGCCTGGTTAAGTCGGAGTTTTATGACCGGAAAAAAGCATTACTGAAAACCATGACCGCGAGTGACTTTCAACAATATCTCGGGCATTACTGGCGTCCCGGCAAGATGGATATGATCAATCATCAAAACGGAAAGAGCACCTTGCTGGAATGGACCGATTACAAATTCCAAACCGGCCTCGGTGATCGCGACTTCCGTTCACAAACACTGAAACGCATCCGGTAAAAATGCGTTTCGGGGTTTTCTGGCTTGGCGGGTTGCTGATGCCGATTGGCGTGCTGGCCGACTTTTCAGGCAATGTCGCGATCGAATTCGTCAGTTTCGACGAAACCGCACAATTTGAAGATCAACTCGACGATAATGTCACGCTGTCATTCCAGCCGAAGTGGGACGGTAGCTGGAACCACGGAGATGATTTGTGGAGCCTTGAGTTGTTCATGCGCGCCGACGATAAGGATTCCGGTCATGAACAGGCCGATATTCGCGAACTGCTGTGGTTGCACCTCGATGGCGACAACGAGTGGCGCGTGGGTATCAACACCCTGTTCTGGGGTGTTACCGAGTCGCAGCACCTGGTCGATGTCATCAACCAGATCGATCTGGTTGAAGGGTTCGATGGCGAAGCCAAACTCGGACAGCCAATGATCCACCTGAAGCGCTACCAGGACTGGGGCGTGCTCGATTTCCTGATTTTACCCGGGTTTCGGGAACGTAGTTTTTCGGACCGGGAGGGACGCCTGCGTACACCGCTGGTAGTCGATACCGGCCGGGCCGAATATGAGTCCTCGGATGGAGAGCAGCATGTCGATTACGCAATCCGGTTTTCACAGACCTATGGTGATCTTGATCTCGGAGTTTCGTGGTTTGACGGAACCCGCCGGGATCCACTTTTGTTAGCGGGTGCTGACGACCGCGGCGACCCGGTATTAATCCCGTTTTATGAACAGATGACCCAGCTTGGCATCGATGCACAGTTGATTTACGAAGACTGGATCTGGCGTCTCGAGATGATTCATCGCAATGCAGACTCGAATGATCGAGACGCATTCGTATTCGGTTTTGAATATACTTTTTACGGTATCGCGGAATCACCGGTTGATTTTGGCGCGCTCGCGGAATTTTCGCATGACAACAGGCCTGAAGGGGAGGCGGGTGCATTTGACAACGACCTTTTTGTCGGGGGACGCTTTGCGTTTAACGATGCGCAATCGAGCGAAATCCTCGTCGGTTTTATCGTCGATACCGATAACCAGAGTCGCAGTTTCCGGGTCGAAGGCAACCGACGTTTCGGCGATAGCTGGAAAGCAACGCTGGAACTGCAGTTGTTTAGCAATATCGATGAAGACGATGTGCTGACCGCATTCGAGAAAGACGATCACCTGCTGGTAGAACTGGCACGGTTCTTCTGAAACAATACACATTCCTTGCGACTGGATCGGTTCAGGCATCGTTTGACCCGGAGATTGCATTTGCCAATTAAATCATCGACGAAATTATTGATTTAAAGACCGCAACCAGTTTCGTTGGAATATCCCCATTCCATGTCTAATCTTTTCATTTTCGCTATGACTAATTAAGATCGAATTAATATTTCTGTAAGATTTGTTCTACTTTAAAAGTAAATTTTTTCCATGCATTTTCTAGCGCCATGTGAGTTAATAGGCTGCGCAATACCTGCAGTAGCAATTCCCAAGAGATTTGGTTTTTACGGAATTAAGATCAATTAATGGAGTCAGGATATGGGCGGTCACCTAGCTGAGGTCTCAGCATCTAAGGTCAAGGTTTTATTTCTTGCTTTTATTTTATTGTGTTCGAAAAGTGTAATCGGGTTTGGTTCTGAGCTAGGAACGAACCCAGATTTTAGCACTCACTTTAGATTGGACACCTGGGCAGGTTCTGATTTCACGAGGGTCTCAGTGGCAATACCTGGATGACGGAAGCGATCAGGGCACGCTTTGGCGAGATCCCGGATTTGACACCAGTACCTGGTCGGTTGGATCGGGCCAGCTTGGATACGGCGAAGGAGACGAGGTAACGGTAGTCGGGTATGGCGGAGACGAATATAGTAAATACATCACCACCTATTTCGTACAGATTTTTAATGTCCCTGATCCGAGCCAGTTAGACAAGCTGTTGCTTGAGTTCATGCGAGATGATGGTGCAGTCGTCTATATAAACGGGACGGAGGTAGTAAGCTCGAATTTGCCTCCCGGTAGCATTTCCTATGATACCTATGCCTACGAAAACGACGATGAACCTGAATACAATACTCATCAGTACATCATTGGCACAGAAACGCTTGTTTCGGGAACCAATGTCATTGCGGTCGAAATCCACCAATGGGCACCCGATTCTTCAGATATAAGCTTCGATCTGCAGTTAACACCAGTGGTTGCACTGGTTTCTAGCAAATCTGAGTGGAGCTACCTGGACGATGGAAGTGACCAGGGTACGCTATGGCGGGACCCCGGGTTTGATGCAAGTAGCTGGTTATTGGGAGAAGCTCAACTGGGCTATGGCGACGGAGATGAAGCTACCGTTGTTGGCTATGGGAGCGATGAATACGATAAATATATCACGACCTATTTTTTGCAAAGCTTCGACATTTGGAATCCAGGACAATTTGATTCCCTTTCACTAGACCTGAAGCGCGATGATGGTGCCGTTGTCTATATTAATGGTATTGAAGTTGTAAGATCCAATATGCCCAGCGGCACCGTTGCCTTTGATACCCCGGCAGATTACAACTATGACTGGCCTGAGGATATTTTTCATCGCTACACAATAGATACAGGCTCTCTGGTTGCAGGTACCAACGTGATTGCCGTCGAGGTCCACCAGGAAAGTGGAATTAGTTCTGACATGAGTTTTGACCTGCATTTGATACCGGAAGTCATTTTAATTGATAGTGGCTCACAGTGGAGTTATCTGGACGATGGCAGCGATCAAGGCTCCGCCTGGCGCGATCCGGGTTTTGATGATAGCACCTGGTCGGCCGGTGGCGCCGAACTGGGTTATGGGGATGGGGACGAAAACACCATTATTGATTATGGCCCTGATCCGAATGACAAGTACACAACCACCTATTTCCGGCACACTTTCAGCGTCACAGACCCAACTCAATATGATGGGTTGCAATTAGAGCTTAAACGTGACGATGGCGCCATTGTTTACATCAATGGTACGGAAATCATTCGCTCAGTGATGCCTACTGGAATTATCGCCTACGACACCCTTGCAACCGAATTCTCTGATCACACCGAGGATGTCTTTCTAAATTTCTCCATTGACGCTTCGGTCCTCATATCGGGGACTAACATGATTGCTGTGGAAATACATCAATGGGATTCCTATTCTTCAGATATAAGCTTTGACTTAAAACTGAAAGCAATTGTACCGATCGAGACGATAGACTCGTCTCAGAATACCAAACCGGTCGCAAATGCGGGTGTCGATCAGACAATAGTGATCGGCGGTATCGCACTACTCGATGGCACAGCCTCGAGTGATGCGGATAGCGATCCGCTCACCTATCAATGGACAGTGACTAGTAAGCCCGCCGGTAGCACCGTGACACTGAATAGTCCTACCAGTAGTACCCCGTCCATTACCCCTGACGAAATAGGGTTTTACCTCATTGAGCTGATAGTCAATGACGGCACGATCGACAGTGACCCCGCGACCGTACTATTACAGGTTGATCCGGTGGGTGATATCCAGATAAGCCTGTCGTCACCTTCAGTCGGGTTGGTGACGAATCAGACCAATATTAGTTTTGTTGGCAGTCTGAGTCACACCGGGCTCCTCACCATAAACGGCGGTAGTGTCACCATTGAAACCAATTTGAGTTTCATTCACTTAGCCAGTCTCAGCGAAGGCGTCAATCTATTCAATCTGGCTGCAATCGATGCGGTCGGTACGCAAGATGCATTGTCACGACAGGTAACTTTGGATACGTCAATTCCGCCCGTGCCGACCTCAGGGTTCATTATTGTCGGCCTGCCGGATACGGGTGGAAACGTCACCATAACCGGACAAAACGGCAGTGTGGAGCCATTCTCGGAAGTCGTCATCGTAACAATAGGACGGGAGCAATTACCATAGTTATCGCTGATATCAATGGCGCATTCGTCGCTCAGGTTGGTGGTATTCAAGGCGATACATACACCATTCTATCTGAGGATGCTGCGGGGAATCAGAGTGGATCGATTGAGGTAAGGGATAGTAGTCCTCCAGGCGATCCTGCTGATGTCGCCCCGCCTCTCGATCCAACCCAAAGTACATCGCTATTCGATGCGACTGCATTTTTATATAGCGGAGTCAGTCCAATCCAAACAGGTGTTGCACCGGGAACCATCGAGGCTAAGCGTACAGCGGTCGTTCGCGGCAAAGTGCTGGACAAGCAAAACAATCCGCTATCCGGTGTAACCATTACCATCAAGGATCACCCTGAGTTTGGCCAAACGCTCAGTCGGGATGATGGTATGTTCGATATGGTTACCAATGGAGGAGGGCGGCTAATCGTCGACTATACGAAGAGCGGCTATCTTCCGGTCCAGCGTAATATTTTAACTGAATGGCGAGACTATTTTCGTGTTGACGATATTGTGATGATCCAGTTAGATCCGCAAGTAACAACTATAAATTTACTTAGTACAGATCCCTTTCAGGTTGCTCAAGGGAGCTCTGTTACTGATGTTGACGGCACTCGCCAGGCAACAATGATGATTCCCCAGGGTACATCTGCCAGCATGACGCTGCCTGATGGCTCTACCCAGCAGCTCACTACTTTAGACTTGCGTGCCACGGAGTATACGGTTGGGGCCAATGGACCGGAATCCATGCCCGGCCCGCTGCCACCTATGTCTGGCTATACCTATGCCGTGGAGTTTTCTGTCGATGAAGCCATAGCAGCTGGTGCGGGCTCTGTCGTATTTAGTCAGCCGGTAAACTTTTACGTCGATAATTTTTTGAATTTTTCGGTAGGTGAAATAATACCCGTTGGATTTTATGATCGGGAGAAGGCGGCCTGGGTGGCCTCACCGAATGGCAAGGTCATTAAAATTGTAGGGGTTACAAATGGATTGGCTGATGTCAGTCTTGATCCGACAGGAGTCATTGCGACACAAACGGAACTCGATGCTTTAGGCATTACCACGGCGGAACAAGCCGAGCTTGCCAATACCTACGCAATTGATGTGGAACTCTGGCGAGTCAGTGTTACTCATCTAACACCCTTTGATTGCAACTTGCCTTCGGGTCCACCGGCTGATGCAACAGGCCCGGATGATGCCGACGTTGAATCTGAAAATGAAGATGAAGAACCTGATCCATGTGAGGTAGGTGGTTGCATCATCGAGGCAGAAAACCAGGTTTTAGGGGAAGAAATCCCCATTACCGGAACTCCCTACACTCTGAATTATCGCAGCAGTCGTACGCCCGGCAATAAAACCGGAAGAGTCCTTAACATACCTCTGAGCGGCGATACCCTGCCAGCCAGTTTATTAGGAATCGAACTGGAGATTAAAGTAGCGGGTCAATCGTTTAATCAACGCTACCCCGCAGTTACAAACCAGACAATCACCTGGGAGTGGGATGGGAAGGATGCTTTTGGTCGTGAAATCGTCGGGAGTCAAACCGCCACCGTCAGCATTAGATATATTTATAATCGCATCTATTTTGCGGCTCGAAGTACTCCTGACCCCAGTTTTGCCCTGCCTGGAGCCCCTGAACCAAACGGAAGGTTGCGCATTGTTGCTATCAGGTCCAGCCAGGAAGTCAATTTATCGAAAACATGGAAAAAAGTACTCACAAATGTGATCCCCAAAAGCGATGGCCTGGGCCTTTGGACAATAAACACCCACCACACCTATCAAATAGGGAAATTG
>CAZAVY010000008.1:0-58148 GCA_964488685.1 uncultured Gammaproteobacteria bacterium | reverse complement strand
ACTTTGAGGTATCCATCTTAGATGGTAGCCTTCGGTTCAGGTAAGGATGGGGCGTCTATATCGTCTATACTTGGGGCGCTATATTTATGGTGACAGCGGGGCAAAGATCGTCTCCATCCCCCATCCCCCATCCCCTGAATCCTGATCTATTTCATCCGGGCAAAGACTATGACAAACCTTCCATTGATGTGGGGATGCGCAGCTATCGCTATCCGCCCTATCTTGGAGATAACGACCGCAACCGTATTATCGACTATTTTGTCGAACATGGCCCGGAGCTTGGGCTAAGGCTCGACATAAGCAAAACCAAGCGTTTCATTCCCGCAGACTGGGCTGGTTTTCTGGGTGATTGCAAGGTGGTATTGTCAACGGAAACCGGCAGTTGGTATCTGCGTTCAGACGATGATCTGGTGAAACAGTTTTATGCCTTCGCCTGGCAGCAGCGCAGCGGCATCGACATGGCGAAGACAATCCGTTGCGCCGTCTGGTGCGCTATCTACCTGCATCGGTCAAATCGCCGCTCATGTCGATTTTGAAGAATGGTCCGTTCAAATATGATATATTTGAGTATGAAAAACTCGATTTTGACGAGGTGTATCAGCATTTTCTCAAAACGGCTAGGAAGTGCCCCGCTCACTCGAAAGCTATTTCATCGCGTAATTTCGTTGCAATCGGTATAAAAACTTGCCAGATAATGTTTCCTGGTCGGTTCAATAATATTTTAAAACCTGGGGAACACTATATTTCATTGAATCCGGATTTCTCGAACCTGGTTGATGTTCTTGAAAAACTGCGTGACAAGGAAATCTGGAGTAATATAGTCGAGCAGGCTTATCAACTGGTGATGGACAGTCACACATACCCACATCGTGCCCGGCCAACTTGTGATATCGTCCATATCTTTGTGAAGGCATGGTGGTTGGTGTCTTGGGGAGCAATGAACGTTGATGCATATGGTCGCAAAAGACAAAAAAGCTTGGGACGACCACCACGACAAGTGGATCGCTTCCTGAAAGTTTGATCCACTTGCTTGCGAACCAAGCCGGAAAAGTGAAACGGTTAATATGGTGGATGCCCCTGATGGCAAGATCAAAATCAACATTCTCTGAACCATATGTTCTGCTGTATAAATATCGCAGGCTACTCTGGGATTCCGTCAAAAGTTCATTGCGGGCCCGCTATGCGGGATCGCTGTTTGGCATGGGCTGGATTGTGATCGGGCCCATGATGTTGCTTGGCCTTTACGCCCTTATCTACACAGTTATCTTCAAGATACGGCCTGTCGGCCTTGGGCTTTCAGACTACATTTTATATATATTTTCCGGCCTTATTCCGTTTATCGCCTTTTCGCAGGCGCTGTCCGCGGGCGCCGTTTCACTGAGTAATGATCCCGGTCTTTTGCTGAACAAGGTTTTTCCGGCCGAGCTTATACCTGTGCGCGAGGTGATTGCAGGCGGGTCAATGATCATCGCCGGTGGCCTGGTGGTCATTGCCTACAAGTTATTCACGGGAGGAATTACCCTGCTATGGCTGTTGTTGCCCGTGGTCTTGTTGCTTATGGCCATGACACTGATTGGCATGGTATGGGGCTTGTCGCTGGCCAACCTGCTGATCAAGGATGTGCAGCAGATGTTGACCTATCTCATAATCCTGTTGCTGATCGCCAGTCCCATAGCCTATACACCGGACATGATTCCGCCTTCTTTGAGTATCCTGCTATACATCAACCCGTTGGCCTATTTTGTAATGAGCTTCCAGAGCATCTTGGTGCTGGGAAAGCTGCCGCCGGTTCCCATCATGACTGGTTGTATCGTGATCGCATTTGTCAGCTTTCATGGCATGTATGGGATTTTCAAAACTGGCAAACTGGTGCTGTCAGACAATATCTGAGACAAACAGATGAATATGGAAAAAAGTGGCAGGCTGGCGATAAGGGCCGCAAATCTTACCAAGACCTATAAATTATATGGAAATGTGACAGATCAGGCCATTGATGTGATGGACCTTAACAAGCTGTTTTTTTGGCACAAGATAAATCCAACACATTTTCAGGCCCTGGGCGGCATAAGTTTCACAATCGCCCACGGCGAACGTGTCGGCATTATAGGTCAGAACGGAGCTGGCAAAACCACACTTTTGAAGTTGATTACAGGGGCCATTTCCCACACGGGGGGTGAGCTTGTCACAAACGGAGATATTCAGGCTCTGATGCAGGTCGGTCTAGGTTTTCACCCTGAATTTACCGGGCGTGAAAATATCGGGGCTTCGCTGCTGTATAGCGGCCTTATGGCTGATGACAAAAAGGCAGCGGAAGAGGATATTATCGACTTCTGTGAACTTGGCCAGTTTCTCGATCAACCCCTAAAGACCTATTCACTGGGTATGCAGTCACGCCTGCAGTTTGCCTGTGCCACCGCCATCAAGCCTGATATTCTTGTAGTGGATGAAATCCTGGGCGCGGGGGATGCTTATTTCTCAATCAAATCGTCTGCTCGCATGGAGCGGCTCACCAAATCCGGCTGTACCTTGCTTCTGGTTTCCCATTCGATGGGACAGGTCCTGCAATTTTGCGGGCGGGTGATCTGGATAAGCGATGGCATGATCAAACGGGATGGTGTGCCAAGGGATGTCATTGGTGAATATGAAGTCTTTATGCAGGAAAAAGCGCACCGGATCGAAATACCCAACTCAGGAAACGAAGTAGAGCCAGAAGACAAACTGTCACTGAAGCTTGCTAGAGTCCATGGAGTCAAAAATACACAGCCCGAATCGGCATCTATAGCGGTGGAAACGGCGGAAAAACTCCCGGAAACCGCTGACTCCACACAAAATGGCGAGCGACCAGACATGAAGTTGTCTCAAAGCCGTGTTAGAAACGATTTTGGTAGTGATAGTAGTAAAATTCAGTTGAGCGATGGTCAGTGGGGGTATCGCTGGCCAAGCGAGAAAGGTGTGAAACTTACCAAATTGGGAATATACCACAAAGACGGACCTGTAGACAGAATACGGGAAGGTTCCGTAGTCGAATTCAAAGGTGAGGTGCTTTGTGAAACAAGCGATGCTCTCAGTTACTGGTACTTTATCAGAATAAACAGCATTGACGGGAAATACATTACAATGATTTGCAGCCCGAAAGTTACGTTAAACGTGAATAATGGAGAAACCAGAAACTTCTCGGCACGGATGAATCCGTGTCTTCTTGGTGAAGGGGAATATTATGTAGCGTTCAATATAATCCCCGGAGATGATTCGATAGAACTGCCCACACGTCGGTACGACCTTGTGTCGAATTTCTGTGACTTCTCCGTCTACCGAACGTTGAACTACATCGAAAGCAGTATATATAAACAACCCGCTCAGTGGGCTGTATGAGAACCGGCTATATGATACGGTATGAAGAGAAATTGGTGGTAACAATTGGCTGAACACACAACGCTAGACACGCATGGCTTAATTTGCCCTCAATGCCGGGATTCAAGCATAAGCTTGGAAACACTGGTATGCAACAATTGCGCTTGGCAAGGTGAAATTGTTGACGGAATACCTATATTACTCAGTATAAATGGGAAAAATAATCCATTACTCAATAGATACACGGAAATATATGAAAAAATAGCATCGGATGACATTGATGATTCCATTATGGATCAAGATTATGTCAAAATGCTGGCCGTTCATACCGCAAAATTTACAGGACACAATTTGGCAGGTCAAAAAGGCCTGGACATTGGCTCCGGTAAAGGCCTCCTCATTAATCAACTTGTTAAACGTGGAGCCGATATGACTGCACTCGATATTGCTCTACCCTATTTGAAGGAATTGAAACAGCAGAATGAAAGTCTTGAATGTATTTTGGCAAATGCCGAGGAGATGCCTTTTCGGGAAATATTTGATTTTGTCACTTGTACAGATGTGATGGAACATGTTTTGAATGTTAGCAATTTCCTCTACTGCCTCAATGAGGCAATCAAGCCAGGCGGCGTAGCAATTGTCCGAGTTCCCTATCGGGAAAATCTTTTGAGCTATTCCACCCATCTGGGGTGCAAATATGATCTAGTACATTTGCGCAACTACTCTGAGCAATCGTTGAAAGACGACATGACTGGCGCAGGCTTCAGTGTCGATGAAGTAAGATTTGGTGGCTTTAGTTTGTCCATGCATTTGCCAAGACACTACGACGGATCACCGGAACGCACCGCTGATGCAATCAAGATGAGAACAATTTTGCAAAATCGGGGGCTCACCTATGATGATCTGGATGAAATGCCCGAATGGTTCGCCAAGCAGATTTCTCGGTCCTATTTTATATCAATAAAGGCGCGCAAAACTCACAAAATTGAAGCGGGAGAAGGATCTAATTTTGAATTCATCCCTGTTTAGTGATTTCTTAGCGACAGTGTGACTAGCGAGTAGTAAAGTGCGGGTTCTATGCCACATCAGAGGAAAAACATACTATCATTGTGCCGTTCTCCGACCTTGAAAAACCTTAACTGAGTTTCTGCTTAGAGGGCCCGAAAAGTGCTAAGATTTGGACTTACCTGTAGTTAATTTTACTGTTCAACTCATTTATTTCGCCAACCTATCAGATCTTTTAGTCCGTCATCGAGCTTGTAGTCAGCTACAAACCCCAGGATGCTTACCGCATTCGCAATGGAGCCCACTCTATTTTTCACATACGGCCTGTCAACGTTATCGAAGCTTACCTTTGTGTTGCCTGGAAACAAGGTGACAATTTTTTCGGCAATTTCGGCTATTGATGTTTTTATACCGGTGCCAACATTATAATAACTATCGGAAATTTCAGCCTGCATCGCGAGTATATTTGCGCGGGCACAATCGCGCACGTCTACAAAGTCATAAGACTGTGATCCGTCACCATGTACAACAATATTTTCGCCGGCATCTAAGGCATTCAACATTTTAACTATTACACCAACATAGGCTCCTTTATCATCCTGGCGCGGTCCGTATACATTCATATATCGTAAACCGATATACTCGAATCCCGCGTTTCGCGATAGTTGCTGATTATAAAGTGCCCGCAATAACATTTCTCCACATACTTTACTAGCTCCGTAAAACTCCTGACAATTATAAGGGTGATCTTCTTCTATAGGTTCGGACAAAGCATCCCCGTATACCGAAGCAGAAGAAGAGAATATGAGACGCTTGACGCCGCTATTAATAACAGCCTGTATCACATTCATCGTTCCTGTCACATTGACATCAAATGCCGAACGCGGATATTCAACACATTGCAACAACCATAGTGCTGCCAGATGAAACACGCCATCGATACCAACCATTGCTTTTTGCAAAGTATCAAAATGGAGGATATCGCCTCCATCCTCAAAAATTTCGGTGCGGTCATCTCGAAGCGCCTCAGCAAGGTTTTCCATCGACCCCCGGGAAAAATTATCGTAAATTTTCACCCGTGCTGCCCCGGCGTCAAGCAACTGGTCAACTACATGGGAACCGATAAATCCGGCACCCCCGACAACCAGGAAGCTTTTTCCAGGTATTTGCACTTTTAGCCGCCTGCCTGTGCCATTAGCTTGTCGTGCCTGGCTATACTTTTACGGATCGTCTCCGCATTCTCTTTTGTCCAGGTTACCGTTTTGCTTATGCCATCGCGAATTGTAACCTGGGCGTTAAAACCCAAATCCCGGGATGCTTTTTCGGTGGATGCGAAGCGGTTACCTGATCGATCCCAGTCCCTTGCCGGGCGCAAATCTAGTGGTGTTTCATTACCCGTGAATTCATTGATCCAGGTTGCTAGTTCGAGAATCGTGGTTTCTTCGCCAGTAGCCAAATTGTACGCATCACCTGCCACACCGTTTAAAGCACAGGCCATGAGGCCTCGAGCCATGTCTTCCACGTAGATAAAATCCCTACTTGTTTTTCCACCGTTATCCAAAGGTAAGGCTTCACCTTCGATTGAACGCCAGATAAATGTCGGAGTTACGTTTCGCCAGACAGTGTGCACAGTGCCACGCCACTGACCCGCACCTAGTATTTCCCGTGGACCAAATACGTTCGAAAAACGCGCCTTTACAAACGGCAGCTGGTATTGCTGAAAGTAATAGTTGCCGTAAAGTTCACCGATAATTTTAGAAATCGAGTATGGACTGTCGTGAAACAGTGATACGGGTTGATCTTCGGTAGTTGCACATGCTTCTCCATAAGTTTTTTCTGCAACTGCACAGGCTGCTGCTGCATAAACAACCTTTTTCAGGTTTTGGTAGTCCTTCAGCCGGTCAAACAATTTTAACGAAGTAAAGGTATTGTTGTCGTGGTCTGCAATCGGGTCTGCTATCGAAGATTGATTGCCATGATAGCAAGCCAGATGGAACACATAATCAATGGTATCTGGTAGTTCAAACAGAATTCTATCGTCAGTAATCGAGCCAAAAGTAAAAACTACTCTTTGATCTTCCGGAATATTTACCGGATCCGAGGAAATCAGGTTATCGACTATAATTACTTCCTTGATATCCTGCCGCAGAAGTTGATTTACCAGGTTGCTCCCAACAAAACCTGCTCCACCGACAACCAATATTTGGGCACCTGAAAAGCTTTTATTATTCATGTATGCCAGCCAAACCTCTAAAGGAAAATCCTGTCAGTTATTTGTCAGGAGACTTAAGATGCGAGAACACGTCAGTTACGCCAAATTTATCGTACCACCTCAATTGACTCTGAACGGTTTCAACAAAACTGACTTTTGCCTTCCAACCAAAGTCACGCAGGGTTAATGCCGGGTCAAGAGCAACTACTTGAACATCGTCTGATTCTGGAGGAACAATGGGAACGTCATCTATTCGCTTGCCAAGATATTCAGCTACCAGACCGAATATTTCCTTGATCGAGTGTGCTTCACCACTGGATATATTATAAATGCCGGTCGCGGCGTCTGTGTTTATTGCCAGATCCATGAATGCGAGGAAATCACTCATATCGAGGAAGTCTCTCGAAGTATCAGAGCAAAAACAGTTTTGATCGTTTTTTAGCCGTTTATAAAACGTTGGAATTGGCCCAATCGCCAATCGAGGCCCCGTTACATTGGCAATCCGCAGCGATACGGTTGGCACTCCAGATAACAACATATATTGCTCGCCTGCAGTCTTAGATATCCCATAGCTGGTAAATGGCGCTGTTGGATGCTCGACCGGAATGGGTACCTGATTAGGTCGACCATAACAAAGAGCGGTTTGAAAGTTAACCAGCCTGTTTACCTTGTGTTTCTCGGCAGCGCGAGCGATTCGAATACTGCCCAGTACATTTGTGCTGCCGTCCTCGATCCAGTCATCCGGCTCCTTGTAAGCAGCTGCCGAATGAATCACAATCTCAGGTTTGAAATCAGTAAAACAGAGGTCAACCAGCGCTGCATCAACGATTGAGCCTTGCACTACGCTTAAACCCTTCACTTCAGGAACAACCTCACGCTTTCCGGTTGCAAAATTATCGATCACAAATATTTCGTGACCCTGGGGCAACCAGTGTTCTATTAAGTTTGAGCCAAGACAGCCAGCTCCACCGGTGATTAAAATACGCATAGCAAGTTACTCAATTTTCTTCCTGCATATGCAGGTGCGTGTATTCGCCCAAGGTTCCGTGTTGCTGATAATAATCGATGCCTGCACGAACGGTTTCATTGATCGGTGTAAATTCGATCGCGCCAAAATCCTCAAAAGTCATGGAGGGATCCAGTAGTATCGAAAACACATCGTCCGGTGCCAGTTCAAGAACATCAGCTTTTGGCGCATCTTCAATTCCCATAGCTCTCACTACAGCATCATAAAGTTCCTGGATAGTCACATCAGTGCCTGATGAAAAATGGTAGGCACCCTGACCGACCCCGTCGCATGCCTGTAACACAACCTTTGCCAGATCCTTGACAAATACAAAATCGCGCCTCGAATTTGTTACAAAACATTGCTTTCCATCTTTTAGGCGTTGGTAGAAGATTGGCAAGGGTCCTGCTACATTTCTTGGACCAATTACATTTGCCAGGCGAAAGGTCACATAGTCAATTCCCGACATGGCCAAATAATCTTCATTGGCAGTTTTCGATACGGCATAACTGTTGAGTGCTGGACGGATTGGGTGATCCAGTCGTATCGGCTGCTGTATCGGTTTAAGCCCGTAACAGAGTGCTGTTTGAAAATAGACGAAACGCTTGACCCCTAAATCCCTGGCCGCCGTAACCAGGTTCGCCCCACCTACACAGTTGGTTAGCGTATCGTTATACCAGTCGTCAGGATCCTTGTATGAACAGGCGGTATGAATCAGAACATCGGGCCGAAAATCAGAAACAAGATCATCGATAAGCTGTTTATCAGCTATTGTGTCGATAACAACGCGTAAATTTTCGTGATCCTCAAGATGTTCGCGGCGTCCTGTCGCCAAATTGTCAACGGTAAGTACTTCATCGCCACGCTCAAGCAGCATTTCAATAATATGGGACCCAATTTGTCCCAAACCGCCAGAAACAAAAACCTTCATTTCAATTATTCCTCATTAAAATTATCTTTCAACTGCTATTCAGTCTCGTAATGCCTGACCAGATGGGACAGCATATTCTGCGCTGCCTCCCCGTCGCCATAAGGGTTTATTTCCTTTGTGCATAAACCGTCGTTTAGAATTCTACTAACCGAAGAACAGATTCGTTCACATGATGCGCCTGCGATCGAATTCCAGCCTGAAGCGACGGTTTCAACCCATTCTGTTTCGTCACGCATTGTGATACAGGGCACCCGGTAAAAAAATGCCTCTTTCTGTACACCGCCCGAATCCGTCAGTATCAATTTTGCAGACTGTTCCAGCGCGACCATATCGAGATAGGGTAAAGGCTCGATTACTATCAGTGATTCCAGGTACTGTGACATTCGATACTTATCGACGAGATCCCGGGTCCGCGGATGAAGCGGTAAAACCACCGGGATGTCAAGTGACACTCTGGACAGCGCTGCCAGGATCTCTGATAGCCGATCCGGATCGTCAGTATTTTCTGCCCGGTGACAGGTTGACAATGCAAAATCATTTTTCTCGATCCCTAAAACTTGATGAATCGAGCAATGCCTGAGTGCTTTTTCCTTGTAAAAAAGAGCGACATCATACATAACATCCCCGGTGTTTATAACCCCCTCGCTTACCCCTTCAGCTTCAAGGTTTGCTACCGCAGTTTGACTAGGGCAAAACAGCTGGGTGGAGACCCGGTCGGTGAGGATCCTGTTTATTTCTTCGGGCATTTTCATGTTAAACGAACGTAGCCCAGCCTCGACATGGGCGACAGGAATATGAAGTTTGGCAGCAGCCAACGCCCCTGCCAGCGTTGAATTCGTATCTCCATATACAAGAACCCAATCTGGTTTTTCCTTTTGCAGCACCTGCTCGATACGTTCAAGCATGCGTCCAGTCATAGCTCCGTGTGACACACTTGAAATTTCCAGATCGTACTTGGGTTTCGGGATATCCAGTTCATCAAAAAAAACCCTGGACATATTATTGTCGTAGTGCTGGCCTGTATGAATAAGGACTTCGTCTATCCTGGCACCGTAACTGTTTCGAATTACCCGGGATACTGCGGCTGCCTTTATAAATTGTGGCCGTGCGCCTATGATTGTTACGATTTTTATGCGCATGAATCTATCGATACCGGTCGGATAATTTTTCTGCAATCGTTACCGCAACTAACCTGCTAACACTACTAGCAACATTTACTGGCAAATGCTTCGAGGTACCAGGGTATAGCTTCACGCAATCCCTGTTCGAGCGTATGACTTGGACGATATCCCAATAGCTTTTCAGCCTTGCTAATGTCAGCTTGAGAGTGATGCATATCACCGATACGAAAATCACGGTAGCAAAGGTTTGCTTCTGACAGCTCCGGGTGTGAAGTGATCAGTTCATACAGGTCACGTAAAGTAGTACGCCCACCGACTGCAACATTGTAAACCTGATTGCTCGCGTCAGCCGAATTTGCGGTTGCAGCGAGCAAATTCATTTGTATAGCATTTTCGATAAAACAGAAGTCCCTGCTGGTATTGCCATCTCCATTAATGAAAACAGGGTCACCTTTGTGTATCGAGGTGATCCATTTTGGAATTACAGCCGCATAATCACCGTCGGGGTTTTGTCGTTTGCCGAAAATATTGAAATATCTCAAACCGATCGAATCGAAGCCATAAGTCTTTGAAAATACGCTCGCGTATAATTCGTTGACGATTTTTGTGACTGCGTATGGGTTAAGCGGCTTACCGGTTTCAGCTTCGATTTTGGGTAGTATAGCACTATCGCCATAGGTGGAACTGGAGGTCGCATATACAAGTCGTTTTACGCAGGCATCCCTTGCGGATACAAGCATATTTAGGAAACCGTCTATATTGGCCTTATTTGTACGTACGGGATCTTCTATTGATCTTGATATTGAGCCCAGAGCAGCCTGGTGAAGAACGTAATCTACGCCATCGCAGGCTGTTTGACAATCTACCAGATTACGGATGTCTCCTTCTATAAACCGGAAATTTTCGTGTTCAATTTTGATGCTTCCGTTTTCAGATCTTACTATTGTTGAAGAAGTTTGTTGCAATGCATCTCTGACAGCCTGGTCCAGGTTATGTTGGTAACCGGTCTCAAAATTGTCAAGGCCAACAACTTTCTGGTTTAAGGTTAGGAGTTTTTCTACCAGATTAGAGCCAACAAACCCGGCCGCACCGGTAACGAGCCAGGTATTCTGACTGGATCTCAATTGGTTCTGGAGTTTTGTGTAAACGGTCATCGACAATAAACGCTTTGGCACTCATTGTGAGCGCGATAATCTAAATTATTGATTTATCAGAACCTGCACTATCGGCTTAATTGCTTGCCGGCCAGATGATAACGCTCACCTGTATTCGGGCAGGTTACCTGCACATTCCCCTCTAACGGCAGATCCAGGCGTTCCCCATAGGCACTCATCCAGCCGATCTGCTGTGCTGGTACCCCGGCCACTAGCGCATAGTCCGGAACATTACGATTAACTACAGCGCCTGCAGCGACGAAGGCGAATTGGCCAACTGTTATGCCACAAATTAGGGTGCAGTTTGCCCCAAGGGTTGCTCCCTTTTTCACCAGAGTATCACGGTATTGATCTTTTCGTGATACAGCAGATCGTGGATTATATACATTGGTAAATACCATGCTAGGGCCACAAAACACGTTATCTTCAAGGGTGACGTTATCGTACACCGAAACATTATTTTGTATTTTTACATTATTTCCAATTTTTACCGTGTTGCCTACAAACACGTTTTGTCCCAGGCTGCAATCTTCGCCTATGACAGCGCCACTACAGATATGAACCCAGTGCCAGATACGGGAGCCCGAGCCAATATTGGCCCCTTCATCGATAATAGCGGTTTCGTGTAATTTATAGTTCATGATTTCTGTTTTAAAAAATTTAATCTTGCAGATACTAGTAATCGAGTGGTAGTGATATGGTTTTCCCATCCCGGGCTGAAAGATATGCAGCGATCAATATTTCCAATGACCTGAGCCCTTCGCGGCCATCCGTTTCCTGTTCGGCATCGCCGCGTAAAACGTCAACAACATTTTTATAATATAGGGGGTGGCCAAAGCCATAGACTGAAGTAGTCTCATAACTGGCGTTATTGACATCATCATCGTAATCCCTGAGATCCTCAAACTCCCAGTGTTGAATTTCATTTACGGCTATTCCACCTATCCTGGCAGTCCCCTTTTCGCCCAGGACTGTGATCGAGCCTTCGTAGTTTTTAGGATAGGTAAGCATGGTTACGTTCATAGAGCCTATGGCACCATTACGCCACTTTATGTTCAGCACACCCGTATCTTCGACCTCGATATCCCGTGCCAGGGTTCCTGTCATGGCCTGAATTTTTTCAACAGGCCCGATTAACCAATCGATCAAATCCACGTAGTGGCTAGCCTGGTTCATGAATGCGCCACCATCAAGTTCCCAGGTACCACGCCATTTGGCCGAGTCATAATATTCCTGTGGCCGGGTCCAGAAAACATTGAGATTGACCATGAAAATTCGCCCGAACCGACCTTCATTCAGCGCACGTTTCAACAATTGCAGGGTAGTGTTACGCCGATTTTGTTTAACTACAAATAGTCGGACGCCCGCTCGATCACAGGCCTTTACCATGTCTACTCCGTCCTTCCAGCGAGTAGCCATGGGTTTTTCACTGATGACATGTTTCCCGGCCGCCGCTATTTCGATTGCCTGGCCAGAATGGAGTCCGGATGGTGTGCAAAGTGTGATGGCATCCAGATCGATCGCGGCCAACATCTCGCTAAGGGATGTAAAGCCCTTGACCTTGTACTTATCCAGGGCCACGCTCAGTGTCTTCTCACAATTGTCACGGACAGCGACTAGTTCCAGATCACCGGAATGTTTCTCGATGGAAGCAAAATGATTCGTGGAAATCTTTCCACAGCCCACTACGGCAACTCGAATCTTCCTGCCTTTTATGTCTTCAACCATGATTAACTAACCTGCACTTAATTTTTATTCAGACTCGACGCCCGGTCCTCTGATAAGGGTTAATTTCTTATCATATCTGCATTTAAATGATTTCTGTTTTCGGTAAATACTTCAAAACCTGACTCGGCTAAACCTTTAGTATTCAGTTACTTCACGACATCCGAAGGGTAGCGGGTTCATTTCATATTTGACTATTAATGGGGAAAGATAAAGGATTTAGTTACTATTTGGGTAAAATTACAATATGGTAACAACTAATGGTTCTCAAATTTCTATACTAAGGAACCTCTGATTAAGTTATAAATTTCCGTCATTGCGAGCGCAGCACGGCAATCTTTTCCAATATAATCAGATAGTTATAGATTGCCACGTGGTTACCGCTTCTCGCAACGACGAATTAAAAGAGGTTCCCTAAATAAAGTACCTGTTTGTCCTCACCAGTTTACCCCTTTTATAAAACTGCCGTACTAGGAAGGAGCGATAATAATCTGGATATCTATAAATCACTTGTATAGTGGAAGGGATTTCCGGGTTGTGTATTTTGCCCTGGATGACAAGAACCTAGAGAATTCAAGTGCAATTTTCTACCGCAATGGCAGATAATTACAAATTCACAAGATACCCCTAAGCAATTGGCAAAAGGAAATTGCCCCCGTTCATGAGGAAGGCACCATAGTACTGCGACAAATAATAATTTCCTCAATTAGCCTGAATATTGGGCTTTTGCTTGGGAGGTTATCCGGTTTTTTTAGAGAAACGCTCGTTGCAGCAAACTTTGGTGTTTCTCTCGAAGCCGATATCGTTGTTTTGATGCTCTCCGTTCCCGACCTGATGGTCAGTATATTAATGGGTGGGGCGATGGGGGCCGTATTAGTGCCCGCGTTCACGCAATCTCCTGATAAAGCCCGGATGCTGTTATCTCAAGCGATGCTGGTTTTCGCGGTTGTTTTTTGTCTTATTGCGGCGGGATTGAGTTGGCAGGCCAAATTACTGGTATCGATTCTGGTTCCCGGATTTAGTGCGGTACAAGTAAGTAGTGCTGCTAAGGCATTAGATTTAGTTCTTTGGTTGATTCCTTTAACGGTACTGGCCGGGACCACAACCGCCTACCTGCATTCTCGAAACAAATTCATCGTTGCCTCGCTTGGCACACTGGTGGTGAATATTTCAATCATAGCCGGTCTATACCTGGTGCTAACCAACCGGGTTTCTATGGAATTATTGGCGTTATTTGTAATCCTGGGTGGATTATTACGATTAGCGAGCCAGGCTGTCGCTATTCGTCCTGTGTTTCAACCACAAAAGTATCTGGGGCCACTGTTGCTGACAAGAACAATGCTTGTCAGGTATTGCCAGGCGATGTTTTCCGGTAGTTTGCTATTCTTGTACCCGGTCGTGGCCAGGGCATTTGCTTCATTTGATGAAGTTGGTAGCGTTGCGGTACTCAATTACTCGATGCGTCTGATCGAACTGCCGATGGCAATTTGTATCAGTTTTCTGTCTGTAGTGTTGTTCCCGAGACTGTCTCAAAGCTTTGCGTCAGATCCTGGCTTACACCAGCAATATGTTCGATATGGAACGCAGGCGACACTAGCGCTGTCGATGGTCGCAGTAATTTCATTGTTATTACTAGCGGATGAGTATTCGACTTTTGTTTATGGACACGGCGACATGTCAGTCGCAAATGTAGCGCAGGTTGCCTATCTAATTTCTATCGGACTGTTAGTACTGCCTTTTCAGGGGTTGGCAATCTATAATACGGCGTTATTTAATTCACGCAACGATACCCGTACACCGATGATTATCAATGGAATCGGGTTATTGTTCTTTTTGGTGTTGTTAAAGTTCAACCTGTTGGGTACGGGATTGGGTGGAATCATGTGGGGGTTTCTCACGAGTTTTTCGTTAATACTGGTTTTGCAACTATTCGCACTCAGGCTTGTCCGCTATAGGTTGACCGAAATTTATCTGGATCGAGCGTTCCTGAAAGGCGGGATTTGTGCAATTGTGATATGCCTGCTTTCGAGTTACGGAATTGCATCACTGGATCAGCATGCGTGGCTTAAATTGATGTTAGGGGGTTTCAACGCGGTCGTATGCCTGATCGTAATGACTTTGTTTTACTCGGATATAAGAAAGGCCTACCTATCCAAAATATTTGATTTGCAGTGATCAAATTTATATCTATTAACAATGATCCTGTGCTGGCCAGTTCCGCTGAAACGGCCGGAGTCAGCCGGATATTCGTTGATTTGGAACGAATCGGTAAACCGGAGCGCCAGGGCCACCTCGATACGTTGATCAGCACTCATTCTATCGATGATATTGCACCGCTTAGGAAGGCGCTCACCAACGCGGAGTTGATCGTACGGCTCAATCCGATGCATGCTGGTTCCAGTCATGAAATCGAAGAGGCTATCGGCGAGGGCGCCGATATTTTGATGTTACCAATGTTTCGCAGCGCCGCCGAGGTCGTCGAATTTACAGGTATAGTTGATCATCGGGTAAAGACGATACCTCTGGTTGAAACTTGTGGGGCGGTCGACTCACTCAACGAAATCGTGAATATTCCCGGTGTCTCGGAAATCTATATCGGTCTCAATGATTTGCACCTGGATATGGGGTTAAACTTTATGTTTGCACCGCTTGCCGACGGGCTAATCGATACCATGGTGGAAACGATCAAGCTTGCCGGACTTCCTTTTGGATTTGGCGGAATTGCGCGCCTGGAAGAGGGAGCCGTACCCGCTGAACTGGTGTTGTCCGAGCATGCCAGGCTGGGATCGAGCTCGGTAATTTTGTCTCGCACCTTCAATCGGCACCTACACTCTGATAGCGATAGTAGCTTGATGCAGGAAATTACCAGGCTAAAAAGCACATTTAACAATTTCCTGACGAGAGGCAAGCAGCAAATAGATTCCGATCGCGATCGTTTCAAAACAGCAGTAAAAAAGGTAGTTGAATCGAGGGCCAATGAAGCGCCTGGTTGATATTCTTGTCGCTTTAATAATTTTAGTCGTTTTATCACCATTGCTGGTGATTGCCGGATTAATGATTCGATTCGAATCGAACGGCCCGGTATTCTTTCGCCAGAATCGCGTGGGTCTCGATGGCAAGCTATTCTCCATCTGTAAATTCAGAAGTATGTTTGTTTCAAGTGATCTCGATGCATCCTATAATACGCAGCACAATGACCCTCGTATCACCCGAGTTGGGCATTTCATCAGGGCTACCAGTATCGATGAGTTGCCACAGTTGTTTAATGTACTGAAAGGGGAAATGAGTGTCGTCGGACCACGTCCGGACCTGGAAATTCAGGAAAGGGATTATAGCGCCGAAGACTGGAGGCTCAGAAACTCAGTGCGACCTGGCATGACCGGGTTGGCACAAGTCAATGGTCGATCAAATATCAGTTTAGAAGATCGCCTTCATTACGACCTGCTGTATGCAAGAACCCATAACTTCTTGCTCGATACCAGGATTATTTTGAAAACGGTCAAGGTCATTTTGTTTGGAATGAACGTAAACTAGGGAAAAAAGAAAATGTGTGGAATAGCCGGCGTTTTCAACGTGGCAGACATCGAGCGACAGCATGTCAAGACGATGGTGGATCTGATCCATCATCGTGGCATCGATGAACAGGGGGTCGAAATTATCGGCCCCACCGTGTTGGGGCATGTGCGCCTTGCAGTGGTAGACCCGGAGAACGGCATGCAGCCGATGTGCAATGAGGACGGTACCGTATGGGTTTCGTTCAACGGCGAAATTTATAATTATGTCGAATTGCGCGAGGAGCTTAAAGCCAAGGGGCATCGGTTTAAATCGCGATGCGACACCGAAGTGCTGGTGCATCTGTGGGAAGAAGAAGGCGAGAAAATGCTTGATCGCCTGATCGGCATGTACGCGTTTTTTATCTGGGATACCAACATCCAACGCGGAATGCTGGCTCGCGACCGGCAGGGCATCAAACCCTGCTTTATCGCGCAATATAAACAGGGGCTTGCGTTTGCCAGCGAAATGAAGGCGATTCTGTCGCTGCCGGATTTTTCCAGGGAAATCAACGATGAAGCCCTTAAGGAAGTATTGTGCTTCAACTACGCAATGCCTGACCATACCTGTTTTAAGGGCATCACGGCGCTTGAACCCGGCCATTACCTGTCGTTGGCAGGCGATGGTTCGTATAGTAAGCACTGTTACTGGGACTGGCCCTTATTTGCCGAAAAACAGGATGTCGAATACCGTGACCTGGAGATTATGTTGGATGATGCAGTGCGTTTGCAAATGCGCTTCGATGTCGCGGGTGGGATGTACCTGTCCGGCGGGGTGGATTCGTCGGTTGTTGCAAGCCATTTGAAGCCACAATGGATGAATGATCCATTGCAGGCGGTAGGGCTCAAGTTTGTTGAATCCGAGTACTCTGAATTTGAATACTCGGTGCAAGCCGCCAATCACATGGGAATTGGTCTTTCGCAAGCAAGCATATCATCCGACATGATTCCCGAAATTGCCGACGAGGTTTCCTATCATGCCGAGCAACCGCATGGTGATTTCTCTTTCTTTCTGATCTATATTCTTGCGCGCCAGGCCAACCGGGATGGAAAAATCGTTATGTTCACCGGTGATGGTCCGGATGAAGTGATGTGCGGCTTCACCCACAATGAAGCCCATTTCGCCGATGACGCTGGAAATCGATTTTCACCACAGCAATATTACGACGTCATTTGCTATATGAGCCGGGATATTCGTGAACGCGTGCTCGATCCTGATTTCAACAACAGTACGCGGGATCCGGCTGAAAGATTCGCCGAAATTCTCTCGCCCTGGTCCCGGTTGCAACCGGCCGAACAGATTCAGGCTTACGAATGCAAGTACCTGATGCTCGGCAATAATCTCGTCAAGGGCGATCGCATGGGTGCCTGCTGGTCGACCGAAGGGCGCGCACCTTTCATGGATCATCGAGTCTCGGAAATGTTGATGCGTTTACCTCGAGAGCAGAAAATTCAAAATGGGGTGGGCAAATATTTTCTCAAACATTACGCCGCACAAAAATTTCCGCATGACTTGATATTCAAGAAAAAAACGATGCCGACGACGCCGATTGGTGAATGGATCAAAGGCCCGCTATACGATTGGGCAAGGACACTGCTAGCCTCGAATCAGGATCCTCGTTTTAAAACAAGTGCAATGCTGGAGCTTCTCGACGAGCATCGTCAGGGTGTAGCCAACCTTACACGTGGATTGAGAACGCTATTAATGATTCAGGTATGGTTACGCAACTATTTTCCGTAATGCCACTCCTGGTTTACACAGGACTCTGTATTTTGGGGGTGGTTCAATTCAGTCTCTGGTCACAAGTTGCCTATGTCTGGGATTCGAGCCTGACCATGACTGATATGCTGTACGATTACCATGGTATTCGCTTTTTCCTGGTGCTGCCGATATTCCAGATCAGCGACTGGTTGGGTATTTCCTACGATCGGTTATTTTCGGTGATCGTCCCTGTTTTGATATTCGTGATAGCTTTGTTTTGCACGGAGTCGGTTAAAAAGCTTGTCGGGTATTGGTCGGAGAAAAGAGGCCATCTGGTTTTCGGTGTCATTTCGATGTTTTTCATAGCGCTTTCGCTACTTATGAATGGGCGCTTGATGTTTGCTATGGCGGGATCAGCGATACTGCTATGTGCTTTGCTGCGCTGGGATGAATACAGGGACTGGAACAACTTTCTGGCAGTAATAAGTGCTATTGTTCTTTGCAGTGTCAGTACTGGAACTTTTCTGATTGTGGTAGCGGCTTTTTACTTTTTCGTGGTCGTCAACATCGTAATCGAAAATCCAGTCGTGCGGCGCCGTAGTACCGTTTTAACCTACGCGTTTCTACTCATCGTACTGGTACCTTTTATTACTATGCTGGTGTTGAAAATCGTCGAATATTTCGGCGGAGAAATTGGATCCATTGTTCATATGCTAGACCATGGATATGGATCCAGGGTAATGCAATTAGATCTGCTGGTTTTGTCAATTGGCGGATTGGTCTTGTTTTCGGGTGTTTATCTATATCGAAAAACTCTTATCAGTTACTGGATCATATCCAGCCTGGTTATTTTCTACCTGGCCGGGGGGATATTCGGAATCTCAACCGCGTTAATCGTGTTACCTCCCTTATCGGTAGTATTGATTTCGGCAATTTTTCAGATCCTGCTAAAGGTTGAACCGAGTGCGTTGCTAAAGCGACAATGAAAACCAAGGTTCTCGGTATCGCCTATGGCGGCGGACATGCGAATATCGTCATACCCGTGTTGAAGGCGCTCAACGGGCGCGGGATAGTGACGCAGTTTCTGGCCCTGACTTCTGCCGGCCCCCTGGCTGAAAGTGAAGGTCTTTCCTATAAAACCTTTCTTGATTTCAAACACCTTGTAGATGACCGGAAAGCCGGGCAACTCGGCAAGCAATTTGCCGATGAGATACATAACCCCCAAATTGGAATAAGCTACGAAGAAACGGTGTATTACCTGGGAATCAACCTGCTGGAAAATATTGGCGTTCTGGGTAAAGACCTGGCGATGGAAGTCTACCAACTTGCAGGGCGGCACTCGTTTTTGGCAGTTGAATTTTTAAAGAAGATTATTTCCGAGGAGCAGTGCACACATATACTAACGACGAATTCCCCCCGCAGTGAAAAGGCGTCACTCGTTGCAGCACAGCAGCTGGGGCTTAAAAGCTTCCGGGTCGATGACCTTTACGGGGTGCCAATTCTATACCATAGCCTGATGCGAAAGATGGGTGCGGATCACTACTATCAAACCACGGGTCGATTCAAAATAACGCCGACGCAATCATGTTTTCTGTGTGACTATGCTCGTGATTACTTTATTTCAGTGCAGGATAAATGGGATATGGTTGGGGTGGATCATGCTAATTCCACAGTCACTGGTCAGCCCGCCTTTGATGCCATTGATACGGTTATAAAAAACAGGCCTGACAAGCATATTTTCCCGAACAGACAAGATTTCCCTACTATAGTCTGGGCCCACGAAAACGGCCATGTCGATGAAAAGGAAGTTATCGCAATGCTGGAACAGTGTTTTCGATCCCACGCTAAGGCCTTTAACCTGGTACTGAAACTTCGGCCCAATATTGAGACACGAGAAGTCAGTGATGTTATTAAACGGTTTGACAACTCCCTGGATAATTTCAAGGTTATTCATACCGAATTGGATCCCAACGAATTAATCTGGAATTCGACTCTGGTGCTTGGTCAAGTTTCGACAATGCTGACACAGGCTGCTTACATGGGGCGGCCCGTTGTAATTCTAGACCCACGGGAGTTGCGCGGAGAAGAACCTCTGGTACAAAACAGGCTGGCCTGGGTGGTTAGAAATGCGGAGGATTTATTTGACGCCATTAGCGCTTTGAGCCAGCCAGATTCGTATATTTATCATGGTTTCGGAGAGGGTAGTCAAAGGATGCGCTTTCAGAACAATGGTACAAAAAACGTCTGCCGGTTAATCGAACGATACCTTTGATAACGTAATGTTTTTAGGCCCTGGCTACTGACGGCTATTCCAGGCCCAGTGCATGAAATTCAGCCTGTGCCCTTTCAAAGTCGTCCATTCGGCCAATATCGAGCCAATACTCGTGGATTGGGAACATTGAGACTCTTTGCTTCTTGAATATTTCCTGCTGTAGTAATTCCGTAACCGTCCGGGCAACCCCGTTATTCACCCAACTCCGGTTAGGCTGAGTTTTTAAAATAGGGTAGTGTTTTTAAATTTGACGCTGAGTGGAAATATCTGGCCAGAACGCTGACGTTTGGCAGAGGTAGGGCGACTTTACTGGATCCCGTCGCCTTGCGATGCCAGAATGACCGTTTGTTTGTCGTTAGCTGGTTAAGTGCTCGATTAACTGTATTAAAATTATTTTAGGATATAGACAAACATGGCAGCAACAGTCGTCTGTACAATTTGTGCACGGAGCGGATCTAAAGCTGTTGCGGATAAGAATATCCGCATTATTGCAGGTAAACCGTTACTCGCTCACAGTATAGACCAGGCTCGAGAGGCGGGGCTATTTGAACATATCGCTTTTAGTAGCGACAATCAAAATTATCTCGAGGTTGCGCGCGAAGCCGGATCATCTATTCAGGTTTCCAGACCTCCTGAACTCGCCAGTGACAGTGCTGGTAAAATACCGGCCATTCGGCATTGTGTCGCTCAGGTCGAGGAAGTAATCGGGCATCAGGTCGATATAATCATTGATTTAGATTGTACCTCCCCGTTAAGGTTTGCTGCTGATATCGTCGGTAGTTTGAAGTTGCTCCAGCAAAGCGGTACAGGCAATGTTATTTCTGGCTCCAGGGCTCGACGATCACCTTATTTCAATTTGGTTGAACGCAAAGCGGATAGCAGGATTGACCTGGTAAAGGTCCCGGACAAGCAACTTCTGCGACGCCAGGATGCGCCGCAGTGTTACGATATGAATGCATCTATATATGTTTGGTACCGATCAGCACTGATGGAAAGGGAAGGCCTGTTTCACGAGGATACCGACATTTTCGTAATGCCTGAAGAACGCTCGATTGATATCGACAGCGAGCTTGATTTCGATATTGTTTCGATGCTCCTGGAGAGGCGAATTCGTGGGGAGTAAACTAAAATGCCTGGTGATTGGGTATGGATCAATCGGTCGTCGACATGCGCGCGTACTGGATGATTTAGGCCATCGCATTGCACTGGTTAGCAGGGCAAAGGATGTCGATAGACCCAGGTTTGAATCGATTAGTGAAGGTATCGAAAAATGGTCACCCGACTATGTAGTTGTTGCCAACGACACCGGACTCCACGCTGCTACGCTCACTCAACTAAATCAGGTGGATTTTGGTGGTATCACTCTGGTAGAAAAGCCTTTGTTTGCGAACTCCGAAGATTTCGATCAAAAACCAGATGGGCCGATTTTTGTCGGTTACGGATTACGCTTTCACCCCGTTATACACAGAATTTCGGAAATATTGGGCGATGATCCAATCTGGACCCTGAGTGCCTATGTAGGCCAATACCTGCCGGATTGGCGTCCCGAGCGAGATTATCGTCATTCCTATTCCGCGCGTAGCGAGGACGGGGGCGTGATTCGTGACCTGGCTCACGAACTTGATTATGCGCTACTGCTGGCGGGTAAATGGCAACGAACCGTGGTCGCAGGAGGGCAGATAAGTTCGCTGGAGATAAATAGCGAGGACGCCGTCAGCATACTCGTTGAATGCGAGCGCTGTCCTTTGGTTACCTTGCATTTGAACTATCTCGACCGGATAGCCTCACGCTGGGTATTGATAAATGGGCCCGCGGGTACAATCAAGGCTAACATGTTGAATGGACACCTCGTAACCGTCGATGGCGAAGAGAGTATTTTAATTGAACGCGATGAGATGATTCGGAATCAACATCTCGCGGTAATCAGTGGTGAAGAAAGATATTTATGCAATTTTGAAGATGCATTATGCACCCAGCGCTTGATCGATGCTGCACATGAATCGATACAGAAATCTTGCTGGGTAATAGCCTAACAGGGATTTTTTATATAATGGGTTAGCATTGTTATGTTGAAACCTGATAAACCCAGTGGAGAGAATATTGCAGAATAATTCCTATTTACGACTCGATGGAAAGGTCGTGTTGGTGACAGGGGCGGCAGGAATCATCGGCAAGGTTCTGGTACGCTCACTGCTCGAACATGGAGCCTCCGTGGCAATGCTGGATGTCGATGAGGAAAGCCTGCAACAGCAGCGTTTGGAGCTGGTTGCCGATGCTTCCGTGCAGGCTTATGCCTGTAACCTGGCTATTGAAGCGGAAGTTACCGATAGTGTTGCGAAAATAAACCAGGACTTTGGCAGGATCGATATTCTGTACAACAACGCGGCAACTAAGGGCGCTAATTTACAGCGTTTCTTTGACTCCGCGGAATCCTACTCGATGGAGACCTGGCGCGAGATAATGTCGGTAAATCTAGATGGTCTGTTTGTTATGGCACAGAAATGTGCCGATATTATGATTCCGCAGGGTGGAGGGGCAATCGTTCAAACAGCATCAATTTATGGTGCATTGGCGCCGGATATGCGTATTTACGAAGGTTCCTCCTATCTGGGCTATCAGATCAACACACCTCCTGTTTACGCCGCATCAAAGGGTGGAGTTATTGCGTTGACTCGTTATTTATCTAGCGTCTGGGCACGGCATGGTATTCGGGTCAACTCGATTTCACCCGGTGGTATCACGAGTGGGCAGGACGATGTTTTTGAATCACAATACAGTGCTCGAATTCCGCTCGGTAGAATGGCCGAGACTCAGGAAATCGTTGACGTGGCACTTTTTCTTGCTTCCCCGGCTGCGAGCTATATTACCGGGCAGAATTTAATGGTCGATGGCGGGCTCTCGGCATGGTAAATTTCCTTGCATGAGGTTAATGGTATGGCCGCGAACACGTTCATAATTGCCGAAGCCGGTGTAAATCACAATGGTTCGGCAGATCTGGCATTGCGACTGGTCGAGATCGCCGCCGCAGCCGGCGCAGATGCGATAAAATTTCAAACCTTCAGTGCGGATAAGTTGGTGTCCAAAGATGCCGCCACAGCGGCATATCAGCTGTTAAATACGGGGGCTACCGATCAGTATTCAATGCTCAAGAAGCTTGAACTATCGGAGGACGTGTACCGGCAGCTTTACCATAAGAGCATTGAACTTGGTATCGAGTTTATGTCTACTCCGTTTGATCTGAAAGCAGCGGGTTTTCTTGTAGGACTCGGCATGAATACTATCAAGGTACCTTCCGGTGAACTGACGAACCTGCCATTTATTCGTGATTTGGCCAGGTTCAATAAACACATGATACTGTCAACTGGCATGGCGGCAATGGAGGAGGTAATTGAAGCGGTTGATTGGGTTCGTGAGGCTAGAAACAATCGCGGGTTTAGTGAACCGCTCGAACAAAAACTTTCTATTTTGCACTGCACCTCGAATTATCCGACCGGTTTTGAGGATGTAAACCTGCTGGCCATGCAGACCCTGTCGGTAACGTTTAAATTGCCCGTGGGTTACTCCGACCATACCAATGGGATATTGATCGCGGGCTGTGCCGTTGCGATGGGTGCCAGAATAATTGAAAAACACTTCACGCTGGATCGAAGCATGCCGGGTCCGGATCATCAGGCCTCGCTGGAACCTGAAGAACTCAATGCCATGGTGGGACAAATTCGTCAGATAGAAAAATGTCTGGGTGATGGCGACAAGCAGCCACGCAGCAATGAATTGGAAATACGCGACCTGGTGCGTCGCAGTGTTACCTTGACCAGGGATAAGATGATTGGGGAAACCTTACAAACGGAAGACCTGCAGCTACTTAGACCTGGCACGGGTATTGCGCCCCAAGATATCGGCAAGGTTGTGGGCAAGCGTATGAAATGCGCGAAACAAGAGGGTGCGCCCCTGGAGTGGCAGGACCTTGTCGAATGAGAAAGATTTGCTACGTATCGGGTACACGTGCAGATTTCGGACTCATGCGGCAAACGCTTAAGGCAATCGATGCAGAGCCAGAGTTAGGACTAAGTCTCCTGGTTACCGGCATGCATTTACTGCTGGAATATGGTGAAACATGGCGTGAAATATCTGCTAGCGGATTGGACATAGGAGCCAGAGTTACGGTTAGCTTGAGTGGTAATTCAGGTGTTGAAATGGCCGTGGCAATGGGAGAACAGGTGATTGGATTTACCCATGCCCTACAACAACTGTCTCCGGATCTGGTGTTAGTACTTGGCGATCGTGGCGAAATGCTTGCAGCGGCAATCGCATGTTTGCATCTTAATATTCACGTCGCACATATACACGGGGGTGAATTATCCGGAACTATCGATGAATCGATGCGACATGCAGTATCAAAATTGGTCCACTATCACTTTACCGCGACGCAAGGTTCGCGTGCACGACTGGTTCGAATGGGGGAAGCATCGGATCGCATATTTGTAACCGGAGCTCCCGGTCTGGATGAAATATGTTCGATGAAAATATTGGATAAATCACAACTATTCGACAGTTACGGACTTCGACCCGAAACGCCAACACTGTTGGCAATTTATCACCCAATCGTTCAGCAGGCCGATTGTGCCGCCACCCAGTGTCGAATATTTATGGAAGCTATAGCTGCATCGAAATTACAGAGCCTGGTAATATTGCCCAATGCGGATGCAGGTGGTGCTGAAATTACCCGGGTAATCAACGAGTACGAATCGCTGGCATCGATTAATATTGCGCTACATGTCGCGCGTAACCAGTACCTTTCTTTGATTGCACATGTTGATGTAATGGTGGGTAACTCGAGTAGTGGAATTATAGAAGCTGCATCCCTGGGTACACCGGTTGTCAATATTGGCGATCGGCAAAAATGTAGGGAGAGAAATGCCAATGTAGTGGATGTAAATTTGGGAAAGCGGGAAATTGTCACCGCCATTTCTACTACCATGAATATGAAGCGTCAAAGCTGGTCTAATATTTATGGCGACGGTACAGCGACCGAAAAAATAATAAATCTTTTGAAAACGATACCTCTGGAGCCCGAAGTATTGGAGAAAGTAAATGCCTACTAAGCTTGTGATAATCGGTGCTGGTGGCCATGCCAAAGTCGTTGTCGAAGCGATTCAAAGTGGAGAAGGTAATTTACAGGTAAAAATAGTCCACCAGGACAAAGATAAACAGGCTACCAAGCTGTTTGGGAGCATTCCAGTCGACTATCTTCAAAGCTGGTTGGAATTGCCATTAAAAGTCCACGTTGCCATAGGAGACAATAAAATGCGTCAACAACTCGGCAGGCTAGCGCTGGAAAATGGCAAGGAAATGATTACAGTTTTTCACCCGGTTGCGCAAGTCTCACCTTCAGCGAGTATTGACAGTGGCTGTTTTGTGGCCGCGAACGCGGTCATTGCTGCCCAGGCAAAAGTTCACGAGGGTTGTATCGTCAATCATGGTGCTGTGATAGATCATGATTGCAGCGTAGGGTTTTTTTGTCATATAGGTCCAAATGCTACTCTGGGAGGGGGTGCTCGGATAGGTAGTGGTAGTTTCATCGGTTCGGGAGCTACGGTGTTACCCGAAATAAAGATTGGTAGTAATGTGATTGTTGGCGCAGGATCGGTGGTCAGGACTGATGTTGAAGACAATCAGGTTGTCGTTGGGGTGCCTGCAAGGCTATTAAGGGAAAATGAGTAAAATAAAGCGATTACAAATTACCAGGGATCAGACCCTAAAAGATGCGCTTGAAGCCCTGGATCGGGGAGGCAAGACCATCGTTTTGCTGATTGATGGTGATGCAAAATTACTACGTACTATTACTGACGGCGATATCCGCAGGTTACTTATTTCAGGTAGGACCCTTGATGATTCCTTAGATTGCCTGGAAGACAAACCAGCAATCACGGCCTCGCAAAATATCACTCCCAGTGAGGTATTGGAGCTGATGGACTTGCACGAAATTGACCATATCCCATTAATCGATTTAAACAACAGGCCCGTTGACTTAATTTTGCGAAGGGATATGCAGCCCTATATCCAGTTATCGATACCGCATATGGGGAGCCATGAAATCAAGTATGTTGAGGAAGCGTTTGAAACCAACTGGATTGCACCTCTTGGACCCAATGTCGATGCTTTCGAGAAAGAACTAGCCGATTACGTTGGGATTAAACATGCCGCCGCACTAAGTTCCGGTACAGCAGCTTTGCATCTTGCGATGCGACTATTGGATGTAGTCCCGGGAGACGAGGTTTTATGCTCCAGCTTTACATTCGTCGCAAGCGCAAATCCCATTCTTTACCAGGGCGGCACGCCCGTGTTTATCGATTCCGAACCGGAAACCTGGAACATGTCTCCCGTAGCCCTCGAGAAGGCTTTAAGAGACGCTGAGTCTAGGGGGGTGATGCCAAAGGCAATTATCGTGACACACCTGTATGGGCAGAGTGCAAACATGCAAAAACTAATGTCTCTTGGTGATAGCTATGGCGTATCTGTTGTTGAAGATGCGGCGGAGTCCATGGGTGGTTTGCACAACGGAAAGCATACCGGAACTTTCGCCAAATTTGGTGTATTTTCATTTAACGGTAATAAAATCATTACCACCTCAGGTGGTGGTATGCTGGTATCCGACGATGAAGAAATGATAGTAAGGGCGCGCTTTCTATCTACCCAGGCAAAAGAATCTGCGCCACATTACGAGCATACGGAGGTCGGCTATAACTACCGCATGAGCAATGTTTTGGCTGGCATAGGGCGTGGGCAGCTAAAGGTGTTGGACAACCGGGTTGAGGCGCGTAGAAAAATATTCTCCCGTTACCGTGAGGGCCTGAGCGAGCTAGATCAAATTAACTGGATGCCCGAGCCAGATGGTGATTTTTCCAATCGATGGTTGTCGGTATTCAGTGTTGACCCGCAGAAGACGAACTTGAAACCACGGGATATAATTGAAAGGCTGGCGAAAGCTAATATCGAATCTCGGCATGTATGGAAGCCAATGCATATGCAACCGCTTTTTAAAAATTGTCGTTTTTATCCGCACGAAAAAAATTGCTGCAGTGAACGTTTGTTCGAGACGGCAATTTGTATGCCATCGGCATCCATAATGACGGCCGATCAGCAAGACACTGTGATTCGCAAACTTATCGAGCTTCCGTGGAATAGATAGGTAATCGCCGCATAATCTGCACTAAACCAGTAGGCAGTGAATTTGTCAGAGCAGGTTCCTGGCCTTAGAATTAAATTCTCGTCGAAGAGGCAATATAGAATTCAAATCATGGTAATAACAGGAATACTAAGTCTTCCGAGAAATGTAAAACGTATAATATGGGTTACCGTTGACAGCATACTACTGTTACTTTCCCTCTGGGCTGCATTTTCCTTAAGACTAGGGGAGCTATACGTACCTAAAAACCAGATTCTCAATTTATACTTGGTCACTCCGATAATCGCGATTCCGATATTTTACTGGCAGGGATTGTACCGGACGATAATCAGGTACATAGGAATTTTAGCAATTTGGTCGGTCGTAAAAGGAGTTAGTTTTTTCTCCCTGGTGTGGGGGGTATTCGTCTTACTCAGCGCTACACCAGGAGTACCCCGTTCCATCCTGCTGATTAACTGGCTGGTAGCTATATTGCTTATTGGGGGCACCAGAGTTTTTGCTCGCTGGTGGGTGTCAAAAAAACTAGAGCCTATTTTATCTGGGGGGGATTCAAAAAGAGTCGTCATCTACGGGGCTGGTGGCGCCGGAATCCAGCTTGCCGCTGCTCTTGCTAGTAGCCCTCAATATAGATCGGTAGCGTTTGTCGATGATAATCCGGCATTACAGGGTAACTATATCGGGGGTCTCAGAGTTTACTCATTTAGCCAGCTTTATACGCTCATTGAAAATTTTTCGGTTACTGGCGTATTAATTGCCATGCCATCAGTACCTCGATCGCAGCGCAGCCAAATAATTTCTCGATTAGAACCTTTCTCAGTGCATGTCTCCACCCTACCAGGATTGGACGATTTGGCGAGTGGCAAAGTAAAGGTCGATGATGTTCGTGAAGTCGGGGTGCTGGACTTGTTGGGTCGGATCCCGGTTGAACCAGATATTGACCTGCTGAATTTGAACGTCAAGGACAGGGTAGTCTTAGTAACTGGCGCAGGAGGAAGCATTGGCTCTGAATTATGTCGCCAGATTGTCAGAATCAAACCATCCACACTGGTGTTGTTTGAACGCAGCGAACATAGCCTCTATTTCATTGAGCAAGAGCTTATGGAACTGGAACAAAGGCTGTATCCTGGTCAGGATAGTCATATTGTCCCAATATTAGCTTCAGTTTTAAACCAGAGCCGTATGGAATCGGTATGTAGAGTATTTGGCGTACAAACAATATACCATGCTGCTGCCTACAAACACGTGCCTATCGTGGAGAAAAATCCTACGGAAGCCATCAGAAATAACGTCCTGGGTACTTATAAAGCGGCCATGGCCGCTATCAACAGCCGGGTGAGTTCCTTCGTTTTAGTTTCAACGGATAAGGCCGTCCGACCAACCAATACCATGGGCGCGACAAAACGCTTTGCCGAAATGATCCTGCAGAGTCTAAATATCGAAGAAATCGGCAATACCCGCTTCACCATGGTGCGTTTTGGAAATGTGCTGGATTCATCTGGCTCAGTTGTGCCGCTATTTCGTGACCAAATTCTCAAAGGCGGCCCCGTCACGGTTACTGATCCAAAAATAATCCGCTACTTCATGACTATTCCGGAAGCTGCGCAACTGGTAATCCAGGCAAGTGCAATGGGAAAGGGTGGCGATGTTTTTGTGCTCGACATGGGAGAACCGGTTAAGATTTTGGATATGGCGCGGCGCATGATTCATTTGAGCGGATTTGAAGTAAAAGATGAATCCAACCCTGGAGGTGACATTGAAATTGTCTACACCGGGCTTCGTCCCGGAGAGAAACTTTACGAAGAGTTATTGATTGGCGAAAATGTGATCCCGACCAGGCACCCGCTTATCATGTCGGCCATTGAAGACAGCTTGCCCTGGGAAAAATTGACCGCATACATCAATCGGTTCGAGAAAACGATTAATTCTCATGATGTCGAGCATAGTCGTGAATTGCTGGTTGAATCGGTAAAGGGATTTCATCCGCAATGCAATGTTGCTGACCTGGTGCAGGAAAAAAAACTCGCAAGCGTTGAATGATATCAGTCAAGTTCCTGTTTATCTGTTTTTATGGCGGTCTAAAAAGCTGGAAACGCGCACAAACCCCGTGTATGTTGCCCGTTTTTCGCTAAAATACACGCATGAACGGTAAAGTTTTCATTAAGACCCATGGCTGCCAGATGAATGAGTATGACTCGTCGAAAATGCTGGATGTGCTCGCCGAGGGTTGCAACCTGTCTGTCACCGATGAAGAGTCGGAAGCGGATCTGCTGTTGTTGAATACCTGCTCGATCCGTGAAAAGGCCCAGGAAAAGGTGTTCTCGCAGCTGGGTCGCTGGAACAAACTCAAGCAGAGCAGGCCCGATATGATTATCGGTGTCGGCGGTTGCGTTGCCAGCCAGGAAGGCGAGGCGATTCGTAAGCGAGCGCCTTTCGTGGATATGGTGTTCGGCCCGCAAACCTTGCATCGCTTACCCGAGATGCTGCATCGGTTGCGCAACAGTGGAAAAGCGGTGGTCGATGTCAGCTTTCCCGAAATCGAGAAGTTTGATCATTTACCCGAGCCACGCTCGGACGGGGCCAAGGCGTTGGTCTCGATCATGGAGGGTTGCAGCAAATATTGCAGCTTTTGCGTGGTGCCCTATACCCGAGGCGAAGAAATCAGCCGGCCGCTCGATGATATAGTCGCCGAGGTGGCGAGCCTTGCCGGGCAGGGCGTGCGCGAAGTCAATTTGCTCGGTCAGAATGTCAACGCCTACCGCGGTGTTATGGACGACGGCGATACTGCGGACCTGGCGTTGCTGATACATTACATCGCGTCGATCGACGGCATCGATCGCATCCGTTATACCACCTCGCACCCGGTCGAGTTTTCCGACAATCTGATAGATGCCTATGCGACCGTTCCCGAACTCGTAAGTCATTTGCATCTGCCGGTGCAAAGTGGCTCTGATCGCATTCTTTCGATGATGAAACGCGGCCATAGCGTGATTGAGTACCGGCACAAGATCAACAAACTGCGTCAAATCCGGCCCGATATCAGCATGTCATCCGACTTCATCATTGGATTTCCGGGAGAGACCGATGCCGATTTCAAGGCGACTATGAAACTGATCGACGATGTCGGGTTTGATGCATCGTTTAGCTTTATCTATAGCGCTCGACCCGGCACCCCGGCCGCATTTTTGGCGGACGATATATCCATGGAGGTCAAGAAAGCACGCTTGCAAGAGCTGCAGCAAAAGCTGCTGAATCAGGCAAATCAGATTTCTCGCCAGATGGTGGGCGCTACCCAGCGCATCCTGGTTGAAGGTTTTTCGCGCAAGTCTGATCAGGAACTGGCGGGACGCACCGAAAACAACCGGGTAGTGAACTTCGTTGGTCCGGACAGCCTGATCGGACAATTTGCCCAGGTTGAGATCACCCAGGCCTTGAACAACTCGTTGAAAGGAACTCTGACGGTTTAAGCTTTGAAACGTTCGATCAGTCTGGCAGATGTTACACCCGAGCAAATCTCCAACTTTTGCGGTGTGTTGAATAACAATATCAAGGCGATCGAAAAGCATTTCAGTTTTGCGCTGCGATTCAAGGACGAGCAACTCATGGTGGATTCAAACAAGGCGATTCCCCGGACTGCTATCGACACCATCGAACACATTCTCGAACAAACCAGGGAAACCGCGTTGTCATTACAGCAGGTGGAAAACCTGTTGCAGGTCGCGGACAAACATGCGCTCGTCGATCTCGAACGTTTCACCATCAAACTGCGTAGCATGTACATTACGCCGAAATCCAGGTTGCAATGTCGTTATCTTGAGCGTATTGCCAACAAGGTCGTCAATTTCAGTATCGGCCCGGCTGGAACCGGCAAGACTTATCTCGCGGTTGCGATGGCGGTGCATGCGCTCGAAAACGAGGAGGTCAGTCGCCTGATCCTGACTCGGCCCGCGGTCGAGGCGGGAGAAAAGCTGGGCTTTTTACCCGGCGACCTGTCGCAGAAAGTGGATCCGTACCTGCGCCCGGTTTACGACGCGCTTTATGAAATGCTTGGCTTCGACAAGGTTGAAAAACTGATTGCGCGCCATGTTATCGAAGTGGCGCCGCTGGCTTACATGCGCGGCAGAAGCTTGAATAACGCTTTCGTCATTCTCGATGAAGCGCAAAATACAACGCCGGTGCAGATGAAGATGTTCCTCACCCGCATCGGTTTTGGCACGCGAGCGGTCGTTACCGGTGATATAACTCAAACCGATTTGCCGGAAAAAAATACTTCGGGTTTACGCCATAGCCTTAAAATCCTGAAGCAACTCGATTCCATTGGCTTCACCTATTTTACTTCACAGGACGTGGTCCGCCATCCGCTGGTGCAATCGATTGTCGAGGCCTACGACAAGTTTGAAAATGGCGATAAAAACTGATCTGCAAAACGACGCCGGGTTCGACCTGGTTCCCGCGAAAAACCGGTTTCAGGACTGGATTGTGGCTTCGCTGCAACAACCCTACCTCAAACTCGAGCAAACCGTACGTATTGTAAACGCAGAGGAAAGTTGCGATCTGAACAACCGCTTCCGAGACCAGGACAACGCCACCAACGTGCTCGCGTTTCCCAGTGATTCCGAGCTGCTTGACTATGACTGCCTGGGAGACCTGGTGATTTGCGCTCCTGTAGTGATTGCCGAAGCCGAAGCACAAGGTAAACCGTTAGATGCGCATTGGGCGCACCTGGTGGTTCACGGCATGCTGCACCTGCAAGGTTTCGATCACCGGAATCCGGCGCAAGCCAGGGAAATGGAAACGCTTGAAATGAAAATTCTTGATAGCCTGGGCTATACTAATCCGTATAATGATTGACTGTATCCACTGCAGTGAGGGCGCTAATGGCTGACGCTGATAACGGCGGGTCGAGGAAGGGTTGGCTGGATCGCGTTTTTAATATTTTTACCGGCGAACCCCAAAATCAGAAACAGTTGCTGGATCTGTTAAAAAACCTGCAATCGCATCAGCTCCTCGGAGCCGATGAAGTCACCATGATCGAAGGCGTGCTGCAGGTCGATGACATGCAGGTGCGCGATATCATGATTCCGCGTGGTCAGATGATTGTGCTCGATCACGAAGATTCGTTGCCTGAAATAATCGAAAAAATCACCGACTCCGGCCACTCGCGCTTTCCGGTGATCGATGACGACAAGGATGACATTGTGGGTATATTACTCGCCAAGGATCTTCTGCAATTGTCGCTCGATCAAAGCCAGGAGTTCGAAATCAATGAATATATTCGATCTGCGTCATTTATACCTGAAAGCAAACGTTTGAATGTATTGTTGAAGGAATTTCGACTCAATCGCAGCCATATGGCGATGATCGTCGATGAGTATGGCGGCGTTTCGGGTTTGATCACGATCGAAGATGTACTCGAACAAATCGTCGGCAAGATTGATGACGAATACGATGGCGATGAAGAAATCGACATCCAGCAGCATAGTTTGAATCGCTACAGTGTTCGCGCTTTAACAACGCTACAGGAATTCAACGAATACTTTGATACCGAATTTGAAAATGAGGACATCGAAACCATCGGTGGTTTTTTGCTGCGTCAGTTCGGTCATTTACCTCAACGCGGTGAATCGACAATGCTCGAACGTTTAACCTTCAAGGTGCTAAATGCCGATAGTCGCCAAGTTCATCTCTACCAGGTCATCGACAACGGCAGTCGTTCCGCTGAGCATCATTAGTCGCTATAAAGATTATATTCGCCTGTGCGCAACCTTTGCATTGGGAGCAATGTTGCCGCTGGCGTTTGCCCCGTTTTTTCTATGGCCGCTGGCAATCCTGATTCCGGCGCTTTTGCTCTGCTTAATCCAGTATCAACAATCGTTGCTCAAACAATTTCTGAGCGGCTGGATTTTTGGCATTGGCTATTTCGGTTTCGGGTTGTACTGGATTTATAACAGCCTGCATGATTTTGGCCAGGCGCCTCCGATCGTAGCCTCGGCTATTACCGGCCTGCTGGTTCTGGTGCTGGCACTGGCACCCGCCCTGACACTGCTGTTCTGGCGCTACTCGCAACGTCATTTGACGAATACTGGTTTCTGGTTACTGCCTTTTTTCTGGTTCGGGTTGGAATGGATCAAGGGCTGGATTTTCACCGGCATGCCCTGGTTGAGCCTCGGTTACTCGCAAACCAATTCACCGCTGGCAGGATATGCACCGCTGGTGGGAGTCTATGGTATCAGTGCCATTTGTATTTTAATGGCCTCGGCCCTGTTTGTTCTGCAGCGTGACAAGCGTTTTTCGATGCTGGTTATCCTGATAGTGTTGCCACTGGCGGGGTGGTTACTGCAACCGCTGGAGTGGACCCAGGCACAGGCGGGTACCCTCAAGGTTACAATGGTACAGGGCAATATCCCCCAGCAAATCAAATGGCGTCGTGATCAGCATCAGAATATATTCAATACCTACTGGCGCGAAACCAGCCAGCACTGGGATAGCGATCTGATTATCTGGCCAGAAACGGCCTTACCTGGTAATTCGGAAGAAATTGAACAAGCATTGCTGCAACCGATGCAAACGGCCGCGGTCGAACAGGATACGACTATTATTGCCGGCCTTGTGGTCAGCGAAGGTGAGCAAAACCGATTCTTTAACAGCGCTATAATGCTGGGGAAGAAGCGTGGTCTGTACCACAAACGTCATCTGGTTGTTTTCGGGGAGTATTATCCGATGCGATGGTTGCTGGACTTGTTCAGAGGTTTGATCAACATTCCCTATTCGGATCTGACTTCGGGGCCGACCGAACAGACATTGATGCAGATCGATAATATTACCCTTGGAATGTCGATCTGTTTCGAGGACGTGTTCAGTCGAGAAATTTTACTCGCGCTGCCCGCTGCGAACCTGCTTGTCAATTTGAGCAACGATGCCTGGTTTGGCGATTCGACCGCGCCGCATCAGCATATGCAGATTGCACAGATGCGTAGCCAGGAAACCGGGCGTATGCTGATGCGAGCGACCAACACCGGGGTATCGGCCTTTATCGATCACAAGGGAAAGGTGCTCGCTCGCAGCGAGCAGTTTAAGACTCAATCGATTTCAGAAGTAGTGCAAGGTCGAACCGGGGTTACCCCGTTTTATTATTTTGCCAGGGTCCAGGGGTTGCTTGCAATTCTACCCTTTGTGGCGGTCCTGTTACTGGCGAGGCGTAAAGCGGGTTAAGCCTTGCGTTAGCCCTGCGGTGGAGTATCCTTCCCCCTTTTTCCAACCGCTGGACCCTATGGACACATACGACCCCCAAACACTGGAGGCTGAAGCGCAACAATTCTGGGCTGACGAACAGGTTTTCGAAGTCGACGAAGACCCGGCTCGTGAAAGTTATTACTGTCTGTGCATGTTTCCATACCCCAGTGGTAAATTGCATATCGGTCACGTACGCAACTACACCATCGGCGATGTAATATCGCGTTTTAAACGCATGCTCGGTTTTAACGTATTGCAGCCAATGGGTTGGGATGCATTTGGCATGCCGGCTGAAAATGCGGCGATCAAAAACAATGTGCCGCCCGCAAGCTGGACCTACCAGAACATAGACTATATGCGCGGGCAATTGAAATTGCTCGGCTTCGGCTACGACTGGCATCGCGAACTCGCCACCTGTAAGCCGGAATACTATCGCTGGGAGCAATGGTTGTTTACTCGACTGATGGAAAAAGGAATCGCCTATAAGAAAACGGCGCCGGTCAACTGGTGCCCGGTTGATCAGACCGTGCTCGCTAACGAACAGGTCATCGAAGGGCGCTGCTGGCGATGCGATAGCGAGGTCGAACGCCGCGAAATTGCACAGTGGTTCCTTAAAATTACCGATTACGCGGAAGAGCTACTGGACGATCTGGAGCAGCTTGATTGGCCTGAACAGGTTAAAACCATGCAGCGTAACTGGATCGGGCGTTCAGAAGGCATGGAAGTCGAATTCGAGGTTCCCGGGCATGACCCGCTGATGATTTACACCACGCGTCCCGACACGCTGTATGGCGCGACTTTCATGGCGATCGCAGCCCAGCATCCATTGGCGCTTGCCGCTGCGACGGATAACCCTGAAGTGGCTGAATTTGTTGAAACCTGTCGGAAAATGAATATCTCCGAGGCTGCGCTCGAGAAGATGGAAAAGCTCGGTATGGCACTTGGAATCAATGCCGTAAACCCGGTCAACGGTGAGCAAATTCCAATCTGGATCGCGAACTTTGTGCTCATGGGCTACGGCACCGGTGCAATAATGTCGGTTCCGGGTCACGACCAGCGCGACTGGGAGTTTGCACGCAAGTACCACATCGAAATCCGTCAAGTGGTTGCACCGGCAGACGGTTCGCCGATAGATCTCGACACGGGCTCATTTGTCACCAAGGAAGGCCGTTGTTGCAATTCCGAAATTCTCGACGGGCTCGAATTCGAAGCGGCGTTCGAGCGTATCGCCGATCACATCGAGAGCCGGGGCAAAGGCAGCCGCCAGGTAAATTACCGCTTGCGAGACTGGGGCGTGTCACGACAGCGCTACTGGGGTGCGCCGATACCGGTGATCAACTGCGACGGCTGCGGCATGTTGCCGGTCCCCGAAGCTGATTTACCGGTGGTATTGCCCGAAGCAGTCGAATTTGAAGGTATCGGCTCACCGATCAAAAAAATGGACTCGTTCAAGAACATAACCTGCCCACAATGCGCTGGACCGGCTGAGCGTGAAACCGATACTTTCGATACTTTCATGGAGTCATCCTGGTATCAGGAGCGCTTCAGCTGTCCCGATCAAGCCGCGGCAATGCTCGATGAACGAGCCGGTTACTGGTCTCCGGTCGACCTCTATATCGGTGGTATCGAGCACGCGATATTGCATTTGCTCTATGCACGGTTTTATCACAAGCTGATGCGTGACGAAGGCCTGATCGAATCCAGCGAACCCTTTAAGCGCCTGCTAACCCAGGGGATGGTGCTGAAGGACGGTAGCAAGATGTCGAAGTCCAAGGGTAATACCGTCGACCCGCAGGATTTAATCGACCGCTACGGTGCCGACACGGTGCGCCTGTTCATCATGTTTGCGTCGCCACCGGAACAGTCGCTGGACTGGTCGGATTCCGGGGTCGAGGGGGCCTTTCGTTTCCTGAAACGCCTGTGGTCGGCGGTACAGGAGCAGGTGGTTGATTGTGTCGAACCAGCCATCTTCGATATGGAAACCCTCAATGACGAGCAGAAGGCAATGCGCTTGAAGTTGCACCAGACGATAAAAAAGGTAACCGATGACTATGATCGTAGACTAACCTTTAACACCGCAATCGCGGCCAACATGAAACTGCTCAATAGTGTCTCGCGATACCAGGATGACACCTCCGCCGGTAGGGCGATCCGCCAGGAAGTATTCGATAACATTGTGCTGATGCTGGCTCCGATAATTCCACATATCTGCCACCGCTTATGGCGGGATCTGGGCCATGAATCGGTGATCATCGATCACCCCTGGCCAGAAGTCGATGCAACCGCACTGGTACAGGAACACATTGAGATGGTGATCCAGGTAAATGGCAAGTTACGCGGCAAGATGCTGATTGGCGCCGACGCCGATCGCGACACTTGCGAAGCCACCGCGATGGCAAATGAACAGGTCAATCGATTCATCGGGGATGATCCGGTAAAGAAAGTCATAATTGTGCCTGGAAAACTGGTCAATATTGTTGTCTAGCCTGTATTTTGCCTCAACAATGCGCCCCCGGAATAAGCCGAAATTATGCTGAGACCCGATATCATTCGCTTCTGGTTTGTATTGGTTGCAGGATTAAGCCTCGCCTCCTGTGGTTATCAACTGGCTGGTACCACCGAACTGCCGGATGACCTGTCCTCGATAGTCCTGCAAACCAGTGATCTTAGCCAGCGACAACAGGAAGCGCTGCAACTGCAGTTGATCCGCGCCGGGGCACGTCTCGTCAGCCACGAAGATTCGAAAGCGGTATTGTTGATGGTGTCGCTAAAAGTCCTGGATGATCGCAGGCTGGTTTCCAGTGCCAGCAACGGTAAAACGGTAGAGCGACTTTCGCGCAGCCTGACCTTCAACCTGAAGTCCGCCGACGGGGGGTTGCTCGCGCCCACCAAAACCCTGCTGCTGCAGGAAGATATCGTGCTCGATGACGACAACCTGCTATCCTCATCGCGGCAAAAGGCCCGTATGCTAGAAAATTTGGAACAGGGCCTGTTTGAAAAGCTCATACGGCAGTTGAAACGAATTTGACCCGGGAAATTCATAAATCCGGGTGAGAAATGCGGGCTGATATGTTTTAACTTGCAACGAATTGTTATAGAACGCTTTTTTCTGGAACCATTCTTGTCGAAAACATCAGACTTCATGTTTTCGACAGGGAAGTTAAAACATGATGTCTAGCGAAATTGTGCATGATTTATGAATTTCCCGGGTTTAATGGGGACATCAATTTACCCGCCGACAACAAGTGTTTATAATTCACCCGATCCAACCTTGTTTGCCAGGCTTGCACCGGGCTTTGCTGCCCGCAACAAATTTGCCGGCTAGCAGGCAAACTGCGGTTCGGACTTGGACTAAAAAATAAAATGTCTGAATTGAAGCAAACTGGATCATCTGTCGGCCGAAATCCATTAATCTGGATCGCGTTGGCGATCATCGGCCTTATCATATTCGTGTTTGTCAGCGGTGACCGGGTTAGCCCGGTGACAGACATCGCGCCCGGTGAGTCGACCGAATCGCCTGACTCCGGTGAAACCTCCGGCACCATAGAACGTAGCCTGTTGGTACCTCCGGGTATGCGGGCACGCCAGGACATCGAACAATTGCGTAATGATGGTAAACCTTACCCATTAACGGCCGTTTTTGAAAAAGCGCAAGCGTACCGGCAGGAAGGTAGCCTCGCCGATGCGCATATCATGTTTTTTTTTGCTGCCAGGGAAGATCATGTGCCGGCCATTATGAAAATGGCCGAGATGTCCGATCCGATGCTGTTTCGTGCCGAGAGTTCGCTGCTGGATAGTGCCGATGCTATCCAGGCCTACAAATGGTATCGAAAAGCCGCTTCGATGGGATACCAGCCCGCTAGTGAACGCGTTAGCAGTTTACAGCGATGGGCGAATACAGAAGCAGAACTCGGAAACCCGTATGCCAGGCAGTTGCTGCTTAATTTTCGATAGGTGATTTAATGAACAAAAAACCCGGTCAATCGATGTTTAAACTGCTGCTGGTGAGTTTCCTGGTCACGTTTACCGTGAGCCTGAGTGCGGCCGGTAAACCGCTGTTGATGGAAGGCAAAAAAACGCTCTTTCAACGGGTCCTAAGCGTGCCGGATGCGCGCCTCTATGAGATGCCGACCGAGTCGGCGGAATCGAGCCAGGTCACCCCTTTCAGCGTTCTGTATGTTTATGAAAAGGGGAGTGACTGGATCAAGGTGGGTTACGACAGTTTTGGACAAACTGCGGGCTGGGTTAAAACAAACAAGGCCATAGTCTGGAACCAGGCATTGACCGTTTCTTTCAAAGACCCCCAGGATATTCAGCGGGTCATGATGTTTCAAAATAAAGCTGACCTGGAGCAACTGGTTAGCGACTATGACAAGGATGGCTACCAGGCGCTTTATGATGCCATTGTAAACAACGAGATTCCTGAAGATTCTCCGGTTATTGCGATTCAGCCGGAGGCCCATCTCGAAATTCGGGATAACTTCTACCTGGTCCCGATCAAGCAACACGAAGACGTATACCTCGGTAACGAACAGGCGCGTCTGCTTGAAATCGCCAGTGTTCCACTGGAAGATGCAACCACGGTTACGGCAGCCGTCACCGCCGAATTGATCAATCGCAGTTATCGTAGTGGAATTCACTTTGTCATCGATTCCACCCAGTCGATGGGGCCCTATATCGATCGAACCCGTGAAGCAGTAGAAAAGGTTTACTCCGCGATAAAAAAGCAGGGGCTGTCCAATCAGGTCAGTTTTGGCCTGACCGCCTATCGCGACAATATTGACCAGGTGCCCGAGCTTGAGTATTTGACGCAACCTTACGTCAACCTTGAGCAGGGTACCGATGCCAGACAGTTTCTCGATCTCGTCAATTCACTGAGCCCGTCGGATGTATCCAGCAGGGATTTCCGCGAGGATGCTTATGCGGGCATCAAATCGGCAATCGAAGATTCAGACTGGAATCAGTTTGACGCCCGTTACGTGGTGCTGATCACCGATGCGGGTCCACGTGAAAGCCATGATTCTCTGGGTGCAACTCGCCTCAGCGCCCAGGCATTACGCCAGTTCGCCTTTGACAAGGGCGTCTCGATCTGGGTCCTTCATTTGCGTACCCCGTCGGAGGCGGCAGATCATGAGAAAGCAGAAATTCTCTATAAACAACTGTCATATTATCCCGGCATCGGTGATTTTTACTATGGCGTGAGCCTCGGCCAGGTGGATGAGTTTGGTCGCGTGCTTGAAGTGCTGGCGAACCAGATTACTCAGCAAGTTCTGGCCACTACCAATGGCGTGCCGCCGATACAAATACAGCCGCAGGAGGCAGAGCAGACGCAACTTGCGCGGCTTCAGGATCGGATTGCGAAACTCGGGAACGCACTACGCATGCGTTATATCCAGAAGCGGTCGGGGCAGCCGATTCCCACCGTATTTGACGCCTGGATGGTCGATCGTGACTTCATCAACCCGGAACGTTCGGCGGTCGATGTGCGGGTATTGCTCACCCGCGATCAGTTAAGTGATCTTAAGAATGTCCTGCAGCAGGTGCTGGAACTCGCCGAAGAGGGCGTTCTCAGCCCGCAGGGTTTTATCGATGACCTTAAGAGTCTTGCCGCGACCGTTAGTCGAGATCCGTCTGCGGTTGCAGGCAGCACCTCCGGGGCTGGTGAAAATCTCGCCGATATGGGTTATATGCGCGAATATATCGAGGATCTACCCTATACCGGGGAGGTCATGAACCTGACGCTGGAAACCTGGGAGGAATGGTCGGCCAAGGTACAGATTGAATTTATGTATCGGCTGGAGAGCAAGATAAACTACTACCAGGCATTGCACGATCACACCGATCTGTGGGTTACCCCGGGTGGCGGGCCGGTTAACGGTAATTCGGTTTTCCCGGTTGCACTCGATCTGTTGCCCTAGCGATCCGTTACCTTCGTGACTGTAATTTACTCGTTGAAGAATGTCGTCAAGGAGCGGCTCATCGACGGTGTCGGATTTCGGCTTGTGGTTCCCAATATTAAAATCAGCGCGCAGGAAAATATCGCACTGATCGGGCATAGTGGATGCGGCAAGAGTACCTTGCTGGATATGCTCGCCCTGATTTTACGCCCGGATCAAAGCGAGCATTGGGATTTGCATCCGGTAGATGGTGACAGCCATGATGTTGCCAGGCTCTGGCAACGCAACCGGCAAAACAAGCTATCCCAGATTCGCAAACAGCATATCGGCTATGTGTTGCAGTCGGGTGGCTTGCTGCCTTACCTCACGGTACGCGAGAATATTGATTTACCCCGTAAACTGCTCAAGTTGCCCGATGATGACTCGATCAACTCGATTTCAAGGGTGCTCGGCATTGATCGGCAGCTCGACAAGTTGCCCGGCTTGCTCTCTGCCGGCGAACGTCAACGCGCCGCTTTCGCGCGAGCACTATCGCACCGTCCATCGATCCTGATTGCGGACGAACCAACTTCCGCCCTGGATCCAATTACCGCGCAAAAAATTATGGCCGTGGTGATGGAAGTTATTCGCGGACTCAAAATTACATTGATTACCGCCAGCCACGATTGGGCGCATGTTTACAAAATGGAATTGCGAACCCTTAATCAGGAGGCCGAGGCGGTTGAAGATGGCAAGATCTATCAATCGAAATTCAGCGACTGATGGTACAAATCACTAACATTATCCGCCTTAGCTTCCGTGATTATAGCCACGAATGGCGGATGTCAGGCTGTTTCATCCTGGCCCTTTCCTCGGTACTGGCGCCGATGATGATTCTGTTCGGTCTCAAGTTTGGCATTGTCAGCAGCATGATTCACCAATTGGTTGAAAATCCAGCGAACCGGGAAATCAGGCCAATCGGCAGTGGTCGTTACGATGACAGCTGGATCGACCGATTTCGTCAACGTGGCGATGTTGAATTTATTATCCCGAAAACCCGTGCGCTGGCAGCCACTATTCAACTCAATAGCAAAACAGCCAAACGTATCCTGTCTACCGAATTACTTGCAACCGCGGCGGGCGATCCCATTCTTATCGAATCGACTCCGGTTCCGGCGAACTATAATCAGGTTATTCTGAGTTGGGCAGCGGCAAAAAAGCTGAATGTCCAGGTTAATGATGAAATCGACGCCAGCCTTGCCCGACAGTACCAGGGCAAACGCGAACGGGTACACCTGCCGCTCAATGTCATCGCTATCGCCGATGCCGCGGTCACTTCGCGCAACGTCGCTTTTGTCAATCTGGATCTGCTGGTCGCGAGTGAGCAATTCAAGGACGGACGCGCGGTTGCGGCGCTCGGCTGGGGCGGTAACAGTGACGAAATGGCGGCCCGGATATATCCGTCGTTTCGACTCTATGCAGGTTCGATCTATGATGTCGAAAACCTGGTCAGTGATCTCGAAGCGGAAGGCGTGCGTATCAAGGCGAATATCGCCGAAATCAACACCGTACAATCTATCGATCAAAACCTGTCGGTACTATTCTGGATTATTGCCTGTGTCGGCGCGATCGGATTCTCTTTCTCCCTGGGCGCCAGCCTGTTGGCAAACGTCGATCGCAAGCGCAGGGATCTCAGTGTATTGAGATTGATCGGTTTCAAGAGCGGGCGCATCGTTATGTATCCGGTACTGCAGTCCTTTTATACCGCATTGCTCGGTTGGCTGCTCGCGGTACTGGTCTATCTTGCGTTCGAATACCTGATTAATTTTTTCATGGTTCCCCGACTCAATCTTGATCGAGCCCTGTGTTTCCTGCTCCCCGAGCATTTTCTGTGGGCCCTGGGGTTGACAGTCGGGATAGCAATTTTAGCGGCTATTCTGGGTGGTGTGCGTGCTGCCGGTATCGAACCTTCTGACGGTTTGCGTGACATCTGATTGTTGTAGGACAAATCTTACATAAACTGGCGCCCGAGACTACAAACGGAACCGCCGTACAAGCTAGGGCTGGAGCATCTCTGCGAGTAGACTTGTACTCGTGCTTGAAAGGAATCGGGTAACGGAGATGTCGTAGGATTTGGTCCCACGCATCAAAGGCAGGAAGCCTTGCTGGATGCCGTTGGATGAAGAAAGCAGTCAATCTTGGGGTCCTCGCGCCTCCCCGGCCGGGGACCTTTTTAATTCAGGGTCGGCATCAGTATCCTGTTCGGTAAATAACCACAATCCCGTCCTTCCGAGGTATCGGCATGCGCAGGGATGACCGGGTGACACGGGTAGTGTGATAACATTCGCGCCATGCGAGGATCCCGGATTACACAAAATCTCAAACCCGTTTATCTGCTCGCCAGTGCCGAGCTGTTGTTAACCCGGGACTGGCTCGACGAGGCGCGGACTGCGCTACGCGCAGCCGGATTCGAAGATATTTTGACGTTTCAGAGCGATATCGGGTTCGACTGGCAAGAGTTGCTGGAAGAGGGCGATATGATGTCGTTATTCTCAGATCTAAAATGTCGCATCGTGATCATGCCCGGCGGTAAGCCCGGGCAACCGGGTAGCAAGGTCATCCAGAACCTGTGTGAAAATCCGGCCGATGGCAATGTGTACATCATCGTAGCGTCAAGCCTCGATCGGCAAACCAGGAATTCGGCTTGGTGCAAAGCGATTCAGGCGGCGGGTGAGATAGTCGAGCTGAAACCGATTTACCCCAACCAGGTGGCAGGCTGGTTGGTAGAACGCGCGAAGTTGAAAGGGCTGCTAATCGACCCTCAGTCGGCGCAGTTCCTGGCGGAACGCACCGAAGGTAACCTGCTGGCGGCGGACCAGGAGCTGGAGAAACTTTCGATAAGATTCGGCGACCGGGAAACGGTCGATTTTGAAACCATCGAAGCCTCGGTCGCACAGTCGGCACGTTACAGTCATTTTTTACTGGTCGATGCCTGTCTCGCCGGCAACACCGGCCGTGCGCTCAGGATACTGGGCAGTCTCGAAGCGGAAGGGTATGCGACGCCACAATTGCGTTGGGCGATACAGGTTTCACTGGAACAACTCGATCGGCTCAAACAGGTACAGCGTAACGGTGCCATTGCCGATCGAATCTGGCAGGAACTGCGTATCTGGCGTAATAAGCAAAGGCTTTATCAGTCTGCATTAGCTCGATTGGGCACATCACAGATTGAGCGTTTGTTACAAAGCTGTGCTACATTAGACCGGCTGGGAAAAGGGCAGCAGGACAGTGATTTCCCCGACCAGGACTGGTTCGAGGTTAGATCGCTGGTTGCCGGCTTCAGTGCTGATACGGGTAATAGATTATGAGCGTTGCACTACAAAAAGAATACGGAACCGATTTGTGTCAGTATATGATGGCGCTCGGGCAGTTTGCGCGAGAGGCGGCTGCGACCTTGGCATATGCTCGACCGCAACATAAAAATCAGGCGTTACTCGAGATTTCCGCCGTTCTGGATCAACGCCGCGACTTCATTTTGCAGGAAAATAGCAAGGATCTCGATGCTGCTGATAAAAATCAGATCAGCGCTGCGATGCTCGAACGCCTGGAGCTGGACCCGCGTCGTATCGATGCAATGATTGAAGGTTTGCAACAGGTGGCGGGTCTGGCTGATCCGATTGGGGAGATCAGTGGGTTGCGTTACAGACCTTCCGGCATTCAGGTTGGTAAGATGCGGGTGCCGCTGGGTGTCATCGGTATTATTTACGAGTCGCGTCCTAATGTGACTATCGATGCGGCTGCGTTATGCCTTAAATCCGGAAACGCCAGTATTTTGAGGGGTGGCAAGGAAGCGCTGCATTCCAACCAGGCGATTTATCAATGCATCCGGCAAGGTTTGAGGCAGGCTGGTTTGATCGAAGCCGCGGTCCAGGTTATCAATACCACCGATCGCGAAGCGGTGGGACAGATGCTGAAAATGCAGGATTGCATCGACGTCATCATTCCGCGGGGCGGCAAAGCCCTGATCGAACGGATTGCCGCCGAATCAAAAATACCCGTAATCAAGCATCTTGACGGTGTTTGCCACGTATACATCGACGATCATGCGGATCGGGTAAAAGCGATCGAAATAGCGCTGAATGCCAAGACCAGGCGCTACGGTGTTTGTAATGCGATGGAAACACTGCTGGTCGCGGACAAGATCGCGGCCAGTGTAATGCCGGAGATAATCCAACGCATGTCGGCCAGCGGAGTCGAATTACGCGGTTGTGAACGCAGCCGTCAATTCGACAATATAATCATCAAGGCCGCCGGCGAAGACGACTGGTATGCCGAGTACCTCGCTCCGATCCTGTCGATCCGTATCGTCGATGGTCTGGAACAGGCAATCGAGCATATCGATCACTACGGTTCACAGCACACCGATGCGATTGTCAGCGAAGATTACGGCAATACCCGGGAATTTTTACGGCGTGTGGATTCGAGTTCAGTCATGGTCAATGTGTCGACCGCATTTGCCGATGGTTTCGAGTACGGGTTGGGTGCCGAAATTGGCATCAGTACCGATAAATTGCATGCGCGCGGCCCCGTTGGCCTGCAAGGTTTGACATCCCAGAAGTATGTCGTTTTCGGTGACGGAAACCTACGCTCGTAACAAATGATTGGAATTTTGGGCGGTACTTTCGATCCGATTCATAACGGGCACCTGCATATCGCGACGCAGGTATTTACTCGCCTGGATCTCGAGTCAGTGCAATTCGTACCCTGCGCGTTACCGGTACATCGAGACCGACCGCATGCTACGGCTGCGCATCGCGGCGCAATGATTAAACTGGCGATCGCCGAGCAGGCGGCATTTACCCTGAATACGCTGGAGCTCGAGCGCAGCGGGCTGTCGTATACTGTCGATAGCCTGCATCAGATACGCCTTCAAACCGATGCTGTTCTGGTCTTTGTGCTGGGTGCTGATGCCTTTAACGGCTTTGGCAACTGGAAATTACCCGATGATATTTTGTGCCTGGCACATTTGGTCGTCTGCTATCGTCCCGGGTTCGAAGTCGATCAGGCACTTTATTACGAGCGTCGGGTCGATTCGCCACAGGAACTGAGCAGGCAATCGGCTGGTGCGATACTGATGCTTGAAGTCGATGCGATTGACTGTTCTTCCAGCGTGCTGCGGGTCGCGCTGGAAGCACGCACCGGCAGCGGAAAATACCTGGCGCCGACGGTGGCAACTTACATTGACAAACACAACCTGTATTGCAAACCAGGTGGCTGATTCCAAACCTGGCCCGTTGCATGTCGAGGCAACCAGAAAGATGGCGCTGCTGGCCCTGGATGCACTCAAGGCGGATAATATTGTGACGCTGGATGTGCGTGAACAGGCCAGTTTTACTGACTACATGATTTTCGCCAGCGGTAGTTCAAGCCGCCATGTCAACGCAATTGCAGAGTCGGTAGTCGAAGCAGCGAAGGCCGTGAATAGTCCGGCGCTTGGCATCGAAGGTGAAGATGTCGGTGAATGGGTTCTGGTTGATCTCGGTGATGTGGTTGTGCATGTTATGCAGCCCGAGGTCCGCTTGTATTACGAACTCGAAAAACTCTGGGGCGAAGAACTGGCGGTAAGCTGATCGTGCAAATTCAGCTTATCAACGTTGCGCAAAAACTGCCCGCATGGGTCGATACCGCCTGCGAGGATTATCTCAACCGCATGCCACGCGAAATTTCACTGAAACTGGTAACGATCCCGCTCAAGTCACGCAAACCGAAGCAGTCTTCGGTACCGCTGCAACAGCGTGAATCGAACATGATTCTGGACAGGTTATCGTCCGGCAGCTTGAGCATCGCCCTCGATGAGCGCGGTGAACAATGGTCCAGTATCGACTGGTCGAAAAATCTACAATGCTGGATGTTTGAGTTTCCGCGGGTAAACCTGATTATCGGAGGACCCGAAGGTCTGTCGCAAGACTGTATCGATGCCTGTCGGCAACGGGTTGCCTTAGGTCGAATGACGATGCCGCATGCCCTGGCCAAAGTGGTTATTCTGGAGCAATTGTATCGGGCCTGGACAATATTGAAGGGACACCCCTATCATCGCGGATAGGCGACCCCGGTCTGCTTTCGGGCTATTATGCAAAGATGATTTATCTTGCCTCCAGATCACCGCGGCGGGTGCAATTGCTGCGCCAGATTGAGGTCGAATTTGAAGTACATGCGATTGATATTGATGAAACCAGGCGGGCCTCGGAATCCGCCTCGGACTATGTCTGTCGCATGGCGGTCAACAAAGCCAGGTTTGCAGCGCAGCAGATAGCCGTGCAACAGCAACAATTTGCAGTACTGGCTGGCGATACTACAATTGCACTTGATGATGATACTATCGGCAAACCTGCTGATCGAGACCAGTGTCGCTGTATACTCGGCCGGTTATCCGCAAGACAACACCTGGTTTTAAGCGCCGTCGCATTAGCGACCGAGCATGACGTTGAATTTCGACTGACCCGAAATCGCGTCAGTTTCCGGTATTTGTCGCCCGAGGAAATTGACGCTTACTGTTCGACCGCTGAACCGATGGACAAAGCGGGCGCATATGCCATACAGGGAAGAGCTGCCCGGTTTATTGAACAGCTCGAAGGAAGTTACTCGGCCGTCATGGGATTACCCCTTTTCGAGACGGCTGAATTGTTACGAAATGCTGAATTTGCGAAATATTGATTATGATGACAAACGAGGAAATACTGATAAACATAACTCCCGAGGAGACCCGGGTAGCTATTGTTGAAAACGGGACGCTACAGGAAGTAAGTATTGAACGTCAGCGCAGCCGGGGAATAGTCGGTAACATCTATAAAGGTAAAGTCAATCGGGTACTGCCCGGTATGGAAGCCGCGTTTGTGGATATCGGGCTTGACAAAGCGGGGTTTCTGCACGTGTCGGATATTGATATCGGTGACAAAGGTGATGACGATGAAGAAAACACCCGTCCCGTTATCAGCGAATTGCTGGACCAGGGGCAAACCCTGTTAGTGCAGGCAGTCAAGGACCCGATGGGGACAAAGGGCGCGCGCTTGACGACCAGCATTTCGGTACCTTCTCGCTACCTGGTGTATATGCCCAATTCATCATTGATTGGAATCTCGGTCAAGATTGAAGATGAACCCGAACGTGAACGGTTGAAAAATCTACTCGAGGCGTGTCGCGCCGAAAACCAGATTGGTGGTTGTATCATTCGTACCGCGGCGGAAGGTGTGAATGAAGAAGAGTTGCAGCGTGATATCGCGTTTTTGTCCAAGTTATGGGGTTCATTGCTGGAACACGCTGATTCTGTTCAGGCGGGAAACATAATCCACGAGGATCTACCCTTGTCAATCCGAACCCTGCGCGACATGGTCGGTGCCGCCACGGGTCTGGTGAAGGTTGATTCACGCGAAACTTTCCAGAAAATGACCGATTTCGCAGAGCGTTATATACCCGACCTGCCGGCCAGGATAGAACATTACCCGGGTGAGCGACCGCTGTTCGACCTTTACAATATCGACGATGAACTGCAACGCGCGTTGGCACGCCAGGTCAGCCTCAAATCAGGTGGGTATCTGATTATCGATCAGACCGAGGCAATGACCACCATCGATATCAATACCGGCGCATTTGTGGGTCATCAAAATCTCGAAGAAACTATTTTCAAAACCAATATGGAAGCGTCGCAGGCTTTGGCCCGTCAACTCAGATTACGAAATCTGGGCGGTATCATTATTATTGATTTCATCGACATGGAACATGAAGACCACAAGCGTCAGGTTTTAAAATCGCTGCAAAAATACCTTGTTAAAGATCATGCCAAAACCCAGGTATGCGAGGTATCACCGTTGGGGCTGGTCGAAATGACGCGTAAACGGACCCGTGAAAGCCTCGAGCACGTTCTCTGTGAGCCCTGTAAGACTTGCCACGGTCGCGGTTCGATCAAAACTACTGAAACCGTTTGCTATGAAATATTCCGTGAAATCCTGCGTGAAGCGCGTTTTTATGATGAAGCGCAGCAATTGCTGGTGATGGCGAATCAGGACGTAGTCGACAGGCTGCTCGACGAGGAGGCGGCTAATCTGGCCGAACTTGAAACCTTTATCGATATCCCGGTCAAACTCCAGGTGGAGCAACATTTATCTCAGGAATCCTATGACGTGGTGCCGGTTTAATCAGCACAGGCTCGTGAAGTGGTAGCTTTAAAGAGAATTGTCGTTGGAATTTTCGCAGTCACTGTAATTCTGCTGGCGATAATCACGGGGGGCATACGTCTTGCGATCCACAATATCGATCATTTCAAGCCCGAAATCGAATACTTGTTGGCGCGCTATGTAAGCGAGGGCATCGTTTTTAGTGGTATCAGCGGTGATATGAAGCGCTTCAACCCGCTTCTGCGCATCGAAAATGTCTCGATAAATCTGCCCGACAGATCGCAACCACTATTTGTCAATCGCTTCGAGATCGAATTTGATTTATTCGCCAGTTTACGGGAACGCGCACCGGTAGTATTCGAAGTTACCGGAAACCTGGAAAAAATCGAACTGATCAAGGATAAGTCAGGTCGCTGGTGGATCCATCAATTCGAAATTGGTGGCGCTGACAGCCAAATTGCCTTGCCCGGTTTTAAGCGGGTTCTGGCATTGTTGCCACGCTACCTGAAACTCGATCTCCGGCGCTTGATTGTGCGCGACCAGAAAACCGATAAAGAGCTTCAGCTCGATAGAATTTCGGTGCAAATCAATAACCGAAACGATCAGTTTTTTACTCGATTTAGTGCTGCATTGCCGGATGAACTGGGTCGGGGTATTGTGCTCAAATCGGTGTTCGATTCCGATCGCAGTTTGATCTACCTGAATTCGACAAATTTAAAAATACCGGCTCTGGCCCGGTTGTTCGGCTTCGATCCCCGTGCTTTGAAAGACGGTGCTCTCGATGGAGAGCTCTGGATAAACATGTCGGGTTACAAGATCCTCTCGGTCAAAGGGGACCTGGTACTAAAACAGGCTGTGTTACAGGTGGTTGCAGAAAATACGCCCCTGGAAGTCGAGTATCATGCGCGTTTCAATGCAAGCAACCGAAATTCCAGCTGGCGAATCGCCAATAATATCGAACGCCTGGTTATCGATGGTCGAAGTTTTTCAGGCATCAGATCGCAACTTGAAATTTCAACCCGCTCTGAAAATACCATTGTTAGCGCATGGATTGATCGACTGCCAATTTCTGCTTTCCCGGCGCTGTCCGGTCAATGGTTACCGGTTGAAATTAGCAAACAAATTGCAACTGGAAGCTTCCAGGGTATGCTTCGAGATGTGATGCTGAGGGTAGATTTGCAGCGGCCGGAGAATTTCAGGATAAGTGGACGAGCGGTCGAGGTTAATAGCGAAGCATTCGCAGATTTTCCAGGTGCCACCAACCTCAATGCCGATCTTGTGATGGGCGAGAACAAGCTGCGCGTCAGGTTATATGGAGAGAATATTCGCCTCGATTTAGGCGATCATTTCAAGGCGCCGCTGGAACTTGACGCGTTGGAACTGGTTGCAGTAGGCGAGCGTAAGGAAAACGGCAACCTGCTGCTCGCGCTAAACCGGATCCAGATTCGTAACCGGGATATAAGAGCCTCTGGGCGGATGTGGCTCGAAGCAGACGCCTACGAAAGACCCTTCGTGTTTTTACGGGTCAATTTTGCCGACGCTATCGCAGGCAGTACCGCTAAGTATATACCGCTCAAGTTTATGCCCGGGGAAATTCAGCTATGGCTGGAGAAAGGTATAAAAAGTGGATTTGTACCGAGGGGTGATTTGCAGTTTCACGGTCGGCTGGCAGATGTCAGAGAATTTGATCGTTACAAATCAGGTGAATTTTTTGTTGGATTTGACGTTGAAAAAGCAGATATTTTTTTCGCACCAGGATGGCTGAATGCCCGTAACGGCAGCGGCAGTGTGTTATTTCACAATGCGGCAGTAGAGTTTGAACTTGATCGAGTTAGTTATGAGCACATCGAGGATATGCAGGCAAGCGGATCGATTGCCAGTTTTGATGAACCGGTATTGACCTTGAAAATAAAAACTGAAGCGCCAACTGCGGATGCCGTGCGTGTCTGGATAGATACACCGGTTGGGAAGCGGTTTCGCGACACGGTCAGCAATTTGCATGATTTCGATGGTCGTGTCAGAGTCGATGTAGACATTCGTTTACCATTGACAGAATCAGCGGCGCAACAGCGCGTCGAGGTTGTTGTCGATTTCGATGATGCGAGTGCCGGGGCGCGAAGCTGGGGATTGAACCTGTCGCGGATTAATGGCCGACTTGAGGTGGCGAATGATTCGATCTTTGCCCGTGGACTAGACGCTCATTTTTTTGGCGACCCGGTTGAGATAGATATCGAATCAGTAAAACCCGGCGGCGATACCGTGGTACAGATACGCGGCCGGCTCGCATCCAGGAACCTGCTCAAGCGTTTACCACAATGGTCGACACAATATGTAAAAGGTAACAGCGATTGGCAGGCCAGGTTGGAAATTGCCGGTGACTCGGCACCGGCGAATCAGGCATTTTTAAAAATAAAAGCGGCCAGTAATCTGGTGGGCACGGAAATTACTTTGCCCCATCCACTTTTCAAAGCAGGACAAGAAGCGACCAGGATTGGCGCCGAGCTGGAATTTTTCCCGCAACAAATTCGGTTTACAGTCGACCTCGGTACACAAAGGCATGTCCGCGGAGAGCTGCTTGCTAACCAAGACCGGGATTTTAAACTCGCTTCGCTTGACCTGGCGCTTTCCACCAATCTGAAACCCCGACAGGCAAAAGGGATCAATGTTTACGGCATCGTTGAAGAGATTTCAATGGATGACTGGTATGCGGTATTCAGGGATTCAGACGCCGACAATCCCAACCTGTTTAATTTCGCCGAGCTTCATGCTGATCGGGTGATTGCCTTCAAGCGTACGCTTGAAAATGTAGAATTCGATATAAAACGATCTCAGCAACGGTATTCCGGTTCCCTCGAGTCTTCTCTCGTCAGGGGCAAATTTGAAATTCCGCTGCAGACTTCCTCCCGGGAACCGGCCCTGATCGAACTGGACTACCTGAAACTGGACAAACTGGATCAGGATACAGGTCCAGGTAATTTGGTGCCGGAAGACCTTATGGACTTTCGACTCAGTAGTCAGGCTCTGGTGTTTCACGATATGTTGTTTAACGATCTGCTGGTTGAAGCCAGGGTTGTCGAGGATAGCCTTCATGTTGATAATTTCAGTATGCGCCGAGATGAAATATTTTTAAGCGGCCAGGCACAGTGGAATTACGATGCCAAGGAGGGCTCCCATATTTCCAGCATGAACACGAGAATCAAGGGCACAAACCTGGGAAAGGCGATTGCCGGTATCGGATTCGGAGATACCATGCGCGATGGCAAAATCAATTTTCAGGGCGGTTTTTCCTGGCAGGCGTCATTGCTGGACTTGAAGCCGCATAATTTCGTAGGTGATGCCCGACTAAGAATCGAAGATGGTGTGTTGAATAATGTTGAACCCGGCAGTGGCCGATTTGTCGGGCTATTGAGTTTGAGCGCATTACCGCGACGCCTGTCGCTGGACTTTTCAGATGTGCTGATCAAAGGCATGGAATTTGATAAGATAACCGGTAGCTACCGGGTTGATGGCGGCGTGCTTTATACTGAAGATACTCGCATGGAGGGGATCGCCGCCAAGATAAAGATTTCTGGCCAAACCGGTTTTGTAAATCGTGATTATAATCAGCGTATTCGGGTGACGCCGAAAATCAGGCAGACATTGCCGTTAATTGGAGCTGTGACAGCCGGAAGTGCGGTCGGCTGGGGATTGCTTTTGTTGCAAAACCTGTTTAAAAAATCCATAGACAACGCGGTCGAAATAGAATACCAGGTCACGGGAAGTTGGGATGACCCTCAAATTGAACTAGTCAAGGCAGTTGATGAAAACCAGCGAGAATTACCGGAAATTGATAAGAAGTAGCGTTTGTATTGCAGGTTTGCTGTGCGTGGTCAGTCTTGCGGCAGCTAACACGGTTCGTATCTTCACGCTGAGTGCGGACGAATGGGCGCGGCCCCGCAGCGGGGCGGTAATACCACAGCTGGGAGCGATACGCGCGGCGGTCAGTTACTGGGGTAAGGGTACCGGCAAGGTGCTGTTAATACGCTATCCCGGTGAGGATAGTGGCGAACTCTGGGCCGCGGAACTACGTGACTGGTTGATATCCCTGGGGGTGCCCTCAGCTTATATCCTACTTTTATCAGGCACCCAGGCAGCCGACGAAATCAAGCTGGAAGTCGGCAATCGAGATGAATTTTAGGAGAACCAGATGGCATCAACATTAGAAGTGGTCAGTAAGAATATTCTGGAACCGAGCGAACTCCAGCTGGAGCAGCTCGATGGGTTTCTCGATCGCCTGCAAGGCAAATATATCGATGCCGGTGATCTCTATTTTCAGACCAGTCAGCAAGAATCGTGGCTTATGGATGACGGCATCCTGCGTGAGGGCAGCTTCAATATCGAAAAGGGTGTGGGTATTCGCGCCATGTCCGAGGAAAAAACTGGATTTGCCTATTGTGACGACTTACGCAGTAATGCCATTACCCAGGCGATTGGCAATGCGCGCGCTATCGTCAGGCAGGGTCAGTCAGGCAGTAACCGGGTTCAGTTAGCGAGCCGGCCGGCAAAGGCTTTATATACATCGCACAACCCGATCGATGGCCTCAGCGCCGAAGCCAAGGTCGAGTTACTCAAAAAGCTTGACGTCTATACCCGTTCGCTGGACCCACGTATCGAGCAGGTGATCATCTCTCTTTCGGGCGGCATCGATCATATTCTGGTCGCTGCAACCGATAATACATTGGCATCCGATATACGCCCGCTGATACGCCTCAATGTTACCGTGTTGATGCATCAGGGTGAACGACGTGAGCAGGGCAGTGCCGGCGGCGGCGGTCGATATGGTTACGATGTGATTTTCGATAACGACCGACCCTATGAACTCGCTCGTGAGGCGGTCAGGCAGGCATCCATTAATCTTGAATCGATAGCCACGCCCGCAGGTAGCATGCCGGTTGTACTCGGACCGGGTTGGCCCGGCGTGCTGTTGCATGAGGCCGTAGGTCACGGCCTGGAAGGTGATTTCAATCGCAAGGGAACCTCGGCCTTCAGTAACAAACTGGGTCAGCAGGTCGCCTCTGCATTATGCACCGTGGTCGATGACGGTACCCTGCAGGATCGTCGCGGGTCGCTTAGCGTCGATGATGAGGGAGTTCCCGCGCAGTGCACGGTCCTGATTGAAAAAGGCGAGCTCAAGGGTTACATGCAGGATAAAATGAATGCTCGCCTGATGGGTACCCGGTCGACTTCCAATGGAAGGCGGGAGTCGTTTGCGCACTTGCCGATGCCACGTATGACCAATACCTACATGCTTCCCGGGGATAGCGATCCGCAGGAAATTATCAACTCGGTCGACAAGGGCCTGTACGCGGTTAATTTTGGCGGCGGGCAGGTGGATATTACCTCGGGGAGATTCGTGTTTTCGCTCTCCGAAGCCTACCTGATCGAAAAAGGCAAGATTACCGCACCCGTCAGGGGGGCTACCCTGATCGGATCCGGGCCCGAAGTCATGGGAAAAATTTCAATGGTGGGAAATGATCTTGAGCTGGACCAGGGTATCGGTGTCTGTGGCAAGGAAGGGCAGTCGGTACCGGTCGGAGTTGGGCAGCCCAGTCTCAAAATCGATGAGATTACTGTTGGTGGTACCGATTAATTCACTGAAACCGCAGTTATTTCCATACCGGAATCATTGCTTTGCAGTGTTAGCAGTCCCAGAAATTCACCGTCGAATTTTGAGCTGGTCAGGCGCCACAAAATAGTTATCGTATTTTCCCGGTGAATCGAATCAATAAATTCGAATTCCGGTTCGATCGAAGTCAATACGGGGAAATCTTCACAACTCTGGCGAAAGTGTTGTTCGGAAAGCTTTGCCAGCAAATCATTTGAAAATCCGCGCGAAAACTTTGCATAGTCGTATTCCTGCGCCGCTTCGATGATGTTTTTCCAGATCGGCTCGGCGACCGCGCGCAGCTGCTCTTTTTGTAGCCGGGAAAATTGTATCATGTAGTACCCGGGGTAGATTGAGGTTCGGCTTGCAGTACGCTATGCACGTCTTCATAGACCGAAAGCATCGCCGGAATCACCAACAATATCAACAGCGTTGCAAAGGCAAGTCCAAATGCTATCGATACCGCCATCGGTATCAGGAATTGTGCCTGGCGCGAAGTTTCAAAAAGTAACGGGGTCAGGCCGGCAATGGTGGTGAGTGAGGTTAACAATACCGCGCGTAATCGCTGACATGCCGCTTCTTCAAGCGCGTCGTAAATGGGTAGCCCTTTGTCCCGTATCTGACGGTAGAACATGACCAGAATTATCGAATCGTTGACAACAATTCCCGACAAACCAAAAAAACCGAATACCGAAAGAATGGTTAAATTCATGCCCATTAACCAGTGACCGAAAATAGCGCCTGTGAGACCGAGAGGAATGGTAAGCATGACCAGCAATGGCCAGCCATATGACGAAAACACCCAGGCTAGAACCAGGTACATCAGTGTCAGCGCGATTATCGCCCCGACGCGCATATCGGCAAAGGTTTCGCGTTGGCTGGCCGATCGTCCCTCGACGCTAAATTGAATCCCGTACCTGCTGGCCAATTCCGGCAAGGTAAATTGCTTCAAATCGGCAACGACCTCGGCGGTATTGTTGACTGACGCATTTACATCCGCCGATACATCTACCGAAAGACTGCCGTTGAAATGACGCAAGGTTTCGAAACCTTGCGCCGAGTGCCAGTTAGCGACGGCTTCAAAGGCGACAAATTCGCCATTGGGTAACTTTATCGGCAGCTGCGATAATCCGTTCAGGCGACGTTGTTCGTAATCGGGTAACTGCAGTCTGACTTCTATTTCGTCGGCAGCCTGTTGAAAGCGTTGCAGGATGATGCCGTCGTAGGCAGCACGAAGTTGCCGCCCGACATCGGTAATCGATAATCCGAGCGCCTCACCAGCCGGACTGAGTTGGTAAATCAGCTGTTCGTGGCCATAAGGCAGGTCATCGTCGATTGCGCTGACACCGGGAATCGTTTCCAGCGTTTGCGCCAGGTCCTGTGCTGCCGCCTTGAGTCGGTGCGGGTTGGATCCGGTTAGTCTCAAGTTAAGGTCACGCCGCGATGGACCGACCCGACGGGAGGTGATTTGAAAACTTTCGACGCCCGGTGGGATCTTGATTCGGGAGCGCCAGTTCGCGATAAAAGTTGGATTGTCGGTCTTTCGCTGATCGGAGCCTAGTAGTTCGACATAAATCGATCCGACTCTTTCCCCGGTAATAGCCCGCCCACGCCCTACAGTCGAGGCATGTACCCGATAATAGGTTGAAACCACGGTTTCTTCGATATCTTCGATGGTATTGAGCAATTCGTTTTCGATCTGATCGACAAACTTGTCGACTACTTCGCGGCTGGTGCCGGAAACAAACCTCAGGTTTGCATATACCGTGGTCGATTCGGGAGAGGGAAAGAATTGCCAACCTGTCTTGCCACTGGAAAACAGGCCAAGCGCGAGTATTAGGAATCCGATTGCAGTTGCGATTGTAGTCCAGCGAAATTCGATCGCGACGCGCACCAGGCGTCGAAACCAGCGATCCCGCAATTGCTCGAAACCGCGGTCAAGTTTTTCACGCAACCAGGTTTGCCTGGATTCGCGTCCCTGCACGAAGGCGTGTCGTAGATGGCCTGGCAGAATGAGAAAGCTCTCGATTAAAGACGCGGCGATGACACAGACGATAACGATCGGGATCGACATCATAATGCTGCCCATGCGCCCACCGATCAGCATCAGCGGTAGAAATGCGGCGATGGTCGTCAGTGATGATGCCAGAACCGGCGCCAACATGCGTCGGGCACCTCCTTCAGAGGCCGTTAACGGGTCTTCTCCCATTTCGAAGTGAGCCTGCGCGTCCTCGCCGACAACGATCGCATCGTCGACAATTATTCCAAGCGCCATAATCAGAGCAAACAGGCTGATCATGTTGATTGAGCCGCCGATCAGGTACAACACCCCGAGGGTTGCCATAAATGATACGGGAATTCCGACCGCGACCCAGAAGGCGACTCTTGCGGACAGGAACAGGTAGAGAATCAGCAATACCAGCGCCAGTCCACCGGCGCCGTTTTTGAGCAATAGCAGGATACGGTCCTTTATCAGTTGCCAGCGCTCGTTAAAGACCTGAATTTCTATATTGGGTGGTAATTGGGGTCGGACCTGATCCAGCCATGCCTGCAGAATTTGGGCTGCTTCGAGTGAATCGCCGGTATCGTTGCGACGCAGTACCAGCACAACCGCGTTGCTGCCGCGCAAACTGATAGTCGGCGATGCGGGCAGATGTAGTTGTTCGATACTCGCTATATCACCCAGGTGGATGCGCTTGTCGGCTTCGCTGACGATGGCGAGGCTTGCAAAGTCCTGCGGTGTCCGGCGTTGATTCTGGCTGCGAATTTCGCGTGCGCTGTCGTCTTCCCCAATAAGACCTGCTGGTAAATCCTGGCTTTCCGCATCGATTTTAGCCGCCAGTTCATCCAGGCCAATGCCGAGGCGTTGCATTTGTTCGGCGCCAATTTCAATTTGTAATTGTTGCTTGGGCAGTCCGAAAAGCTCTACCTTGTCGATGCCGGCGCTGATCAACTCGCGTTCAAATTGCCGTGCTAGCAACCGTAGCTCATCGATATGGGAAGGACCGCTTATGAGTAAACGGGCCACAGACTCGTAGTGTGCCAGTTGCGTTACCTTGGGGTTTTCGGCATCGCCGGGGAGATTGTTGAAATCGTCAACCTGCTTCTTTACCTCGTCCAGGGCAAAAGTCATGTCGGTGTTTTCGTCAAATTCAAGCGTAATGCCAGAGGATCCGGCTGCCGAAGTCGAGGTTAATGCCTTCAAGCGATCGATGCTGAGTAGTCGCTGTTCCAGTGGAATGGTGATGCCCGTCTCGACATCTTCGGCACTGGCTCCACTCCAGACAGTGCTAACAGAAATTCGATCAAGTTCAAAATTGGGAAAGAACTGTACATTCAGTTTCTGTAGCGCGATGACCCCGGACAACAGCATCATCACCATCAGCAGGTTGGCTGCAACCCGGTGCTGCGCAAACACGCCGAGCAGGCTACTACTCATAGATCTTTACCTTGAGCCCCGATACCGCATTGGGTAGATGAGTAATCGCGATCTGATCACCCGATTCGATCTGGTCGCTGCGAATCAGAACCAGGAATTGTCCGTTTTCGCTCCGCGTCTGCCCCAGGGAGGTAACTTCGATCGCCTGTAACCGCTCTTCGACAACTTTGTAAATTCGCGAATTTCCATAGATTGCCTGGTAGGGGACGGCGTAGACCTCTTTTTCGAGCGGAAGCTTCAGACTCAGGGGCAACAGGTCGCCTGGACGCAATTGACCCCGGTTAGTATCAATTGCGAAGTAAAGGTCGATACCGGTGGGCTCGGCTTCGCCGGCTACCCGCATGAGCGGAAACTGCCCTAAATATTTTCGATTGGAAACACTGGCATAGAGTTGTTCCTGATTTACAATCGCGCCCTGTACCGAGCGGATGTAATTGATCGGAAGGTGCGCACGGATTTCCAGGTCGTCTACCGGAAACAATGATATAAGGACTTGCCCCAACGAGACGCGATCGCCAGCGGCGACTGCTACCTCACTGATGATCCCATCGAACGGGGCCCGCACTTCGGAG
>CAZAVY010000007.1:51119-59187 GCA_964488685.1 uncultured Gammaproteobacteria bacterium | reverse complement strand
GCCCTGCTTGCGGTCGCGCTTGGCATTACATTTACCAGTGTGGTCAAGGGCTTGCTGTATCAGGGCACCGTTACCGAAACCACGTTGATCGAGCAGAAGTATCGGGCCAAATTCAATCAACTCAGCGAAAATCGCATCGATTCCGCCACCTCGACCACGAGCATGCAAAATATCGTGCTAACCGTGGATACGATCGAACAACGCTATTTGCGCGATCCGGAACAATTGCTGACACTGATCAGCAACGATGTCAGTATTTTTCCGGATATCCGCATCCGCAAGGTCGATTGGTTTGTCTCCAATATTTCAGACAGCACCAAGCCCGATGAAGTCATCTGGGGTAAGCCCAAGAAGCGCGGCCGAAAATCGTCCAGCCGCGACAAAGCGGACAAGAATGCCCCCAGGCCGAAAAAGGGATTTTTCGAAATTGCCCTGGTTGAGGGCGAATTTCTCAATTTCAATGGCGATTTTCGCTACGCCCTCAGCGCGGTAGACGATCTCGAAAAAGCGATGTCTGAATCGGGTAAATATTACTCGGTGGAAATTACCAAGCGTCCGCTGGATATCGAATCGGACAACCAGCTCAGCGGCAATGCCGGTGCCGGCAGCGGTGGAGGTGAAGTCACTGCAAAACTCGGATTTCGCGTCGTCTGGGAGGTGCCGGAATGAGCAGCATAGACTGGTTCTACATGAAGCGCCCGTTAATAATAACCAGCGTTGCAATTCTGATTTCGGTAACACTGGTGGTCGTCGGATACCGGTATGAAGAGGCGCAGAAAGAAGAGTATGAGAAATCGCTTTCGACCCTGCGATCGACCCACAAGCTCTATAAAAACATCATCAACGATATCGATCTGCTGGATCAGTACCGCACCCTGTTCAACGGCTATAAGGCTTCCGGACTGGTCGGCAAGGAGCGCCGATTGAGCTGGATCGAGAGTCTGGAATCAACCAACCAAGTGCTGCGCCTGCCGACCCTGACCTATAATTTGCTGCCGCAGGAAGAATTTGAACGCCCGGGTTTTAAAGAAAAACGCGGCGTGTCGGTGAAGGGTTCACAGATGGAGATGTCGATCGGCATGTTGCACGAAGAAGATTTGTTTGCCTTGCTGGAGGGATTGCGTCTGTCGATAAGAAACCTGTTTACCGTTGACAGTTGCTCGATAACGCGGGATGCCGCCATCGATAAATCGCTGAATACCAAAAGTCCCAACCTGCGCACAAACTGCACCATTCGCTGGGTGTCTATCGATGCGAGCTAGTCCCCCGACAAGGTCGATAGTTTCAGTTCTGGCCCTGTTGCTGGCAGGCCCCTGTGCTGCGGTCGCGGCGGATCTGTCAACGCTGTTCACGACGCCGCAGGAACGCCAGATTATCAATGCGAATCGTTACAAGAGTGAAATAGTCAAGCAAACGCGGCAACCGCTTGAAATCAAATCGATCGCAACGCCGATTCAGCAGTTGCTGCGGGAAGAGGTTAGCTTCGAGTACAAGATTTCCGGAATCACCGTTTCGAGTGACGGACCGCATACGGTGTGGATCAACTCACTGGCCTACGAAGAGGGCGAAGCGCTCGACGACAACAGCAGGATCAAGGTCATGGTCGGCGATGAAATCAGGGTCAGGATTACGGCGCCCGACGGCAAGCACTATTTTGCCACCAGCGGCGAAACGCTCGAAATCACCTACCTGGCGCCGGTCGAAGGCTAGCCGTGAAACGCATTCGCAGCAATCACCAAAAAGGCTATGCGCTGCTGCTGATGTTATTGTCATTGATGGCCGTCGGCGGCTTTGCTTTCCTGGACTTTGCGCAGGACGCCAAACGCGAAGTCGACCAGAGTCGTTTCGAGCACAATAAAAGGGTGCTCGAAGAAGCCAAGCAGGCGTTGTTGATGTATGCATACAATTATCCCGTCAATAATCCAGGCAGGGGGCCGGGGAGAATTCCTTGCCCCGATATGAATAATGATGGGTCATCCGAATCGTCGTTTAACTGTATCTCGGGGAGCGAAATGGTTGGTCGATTTCCATGGAACGACCCGGAAATGGATTTTTACGATGCGAGAGACGCCAGTGGAGCAAGGCTTTGGTACGGGGTTTCGAAAACCTTTGCAAGAACTATTTCACCCCTAACTGATGATGTAATCAATTCAGATACCCCGGGCGAGATCACCATTCATGATTTGAGCGGGACGCTAATGTACGATGGCTTCGTAGCGGGTATTGCTGCCGTAATCATTGCTCCAGGCTCCGCAATAGATCGTAATGGTGTGGACCAGGATCGTTCGGTGGGAAATGGCGACGATCCTTTCGATACCACTGCGGATACGGATCCTGGAATTATCAATGCAACCAATTATCTTGATATTTTCGGTGCATTGGATAATACGGATTTTGTCAATAGTAATGCAGCAGATGGGTTCGTGTTGGGACCGATTACCAATGCGAGCGGGTCGATAATCGTCAACGATCAAATCATTTTAATTACCGCCGAGGAATTATCCGCGATGGCAGAAAAAGCAACATTTCAAGCCTATCGCGATGCCCTGGACGAGTATACCACCAACATTGGTGTTGACCGTTATCCCTGGCTGGACCCATACAATAGCGATGACGGATTAACGACCTACGATGCGGTTATAACTTCCACTGCCCCCAATCCTGTTGTTGGTCGAATGCCATCAATATTCGCCAATTATTTCGACACCTATACGGTCGATACAAAGGCAATTGTATCTGAACTAGTTATGACCGTTACTGTTAATGGTGATCAATACATTGTAAGACAGCCGGCGTCAGGTTCGCCCGATATATTATTTAGAGCCAATGGAAACCTTGTTAGTACGTTCAATAATGGTGATGACTTTTCGGGCTTTTATTGGGATGGACATGAAACCCTTACCGATCCAAATTCTCCAGATGATGATATATGGGAAGCCTGTCCTTTTGTAACTGGAACAGAGGAAGACTGTAATCGAGATACTAATGGAAATTTTATAGGCACTACCGAAAGCGAGGTTTGGTTAAAAGTAAGAATTGTTTCGCTTTTTACACTCAATGCAGTCCCTTCCGGTGAATTTCAATATTCAGATAGGACAGCGACTCCAATAGATTACTGGGATTCGGCTGATGCCGAAAATCCAGACCCGGAGAACCATATATTTGTTTCCAAGGAATATTTTGATACCAATTACTTCACCGTGATTTCGTACGTTCAGGATAGCGATTTCCAACTTGACTTTTCTATACAAAGCAGTGGTTCGCCTGCATTTAATGCCGGCGATTCTATTGAAATCGGATTGAGATACTATCCAGTTATACCCCTGTGGGCTTTAGACAATGGGTGGCACAATATGATGCAAGTTGCATATTCGTCTGCCATGCAACCCGGTGGTGACGGGACCTGTGACGTGGGGTTAGATTGTTTAACCCTGCTTAGTACTGGTGGTGTAATCGATAATAAGCTTGCATTGCTGGTTCTGTCAGGAAATGAAGGAGATCTGGATTATTTAAATACAGCTCTGATTGATAGTGGAGGTGGTCCACTATATTTTGAAGATGACCTGGACAACATATTTGAAGTCCAAAATAACTCAGTGGACCTTGTCTTCGATAATAGGCCATTCAATGGAAATGATGTTGTTTTCCTGTTGGAATAATTTATGGAAATAACCAACAGAATGCAGCGCGGTTTCACCCTGGTCGAGATTGCTATTGTATTATTGATTGTGGCGATACTGCTGGGCTACAGTGTCGCGTTATTTCCGGTACAGCAGGAGCTGAAGCAGTACCGGAGCGTAGAAACCGAAATGGATACAATTATCGAGCAACTGGTGGCATTCGCCCAGGTTAACGGCAGGTTACCTTGCCCGGATACGAGCACCGATAACGTTGCACCCGCAAATTCTATCGACGGCAATGAAGATCGTATCGGCCTCAACGATTGCGAGGCGTTTTTTGGATTTCTACCAGGCAGAACACTCGGTATCAATGGAAAGTACAATGCGGCCGGGACATTGATCGACCCCTGGGGTTCGGGTTATGGATACGCGATTTCCGATATCGATACTGGAGCGGGTACGGATCGGATCCTGGTCACGGCAAACGGTATTCGTGCTCAGGGCATAGCGAACGTCCAGCCGGATCTTTTCATTTGCGATGACAGTAACGCATTAGGCGTTGATACCGATTGCACGGCAGTCTCTGGGGCTGAAGTTCTTGGTACTAACGGCGAAGTTGCGGCCGTTATTATTTCTCTGGGCAAGGATTTTGATATTCCCGCCACGTCAAATATTCAGGCGGAAAATCTCGATGATTTTAATGACGGTAGTAATGACAAGGTCTATATTTTTTCCTCCCGTCGGGATGATTATGACGACCTGGTCAAATGGGTCTCTACCAACCTGTTGATTTCCAAGATGATCGAAGCCGACCAGTTACCCTAAACCACGTCGTCCCGGACCAGCGCAGCGCGACCCGGGACCATCACCACCGAATTCTAAAATATCAATATTGCGATCGTCGTAAGAGATGTTGGCCCGGGGATGCCTTGATCTGTCTGTTATTCCGACAGTTGCTGAAACAGGTTGAAGCAAACCCGGCCGCGCTCGTTCTGGCTGAGTTCGAGTTGGTAGTTAAACGCATGCGCCATGATGGCCGACTGATACAGGCCGATACCCATACCGCTGCCCGATGACACCGGCTGCGCAAACAGGCTCTTTTCAATCTCCGGGGTGATGGCCTCACCGTCATCACAGACCGATAACACGACGATGTCCTTGCTCGACAGCAGGCGAACGTCAATCTGTATCGTCGATCCTTTCTTGAGCGCGTTGTTGATCAGGTTGTCGGCAACGCTGTCGAATAAATCGAGCGGCAACGGGATATTATTTTCGATATCGGCATGAAAACGCATACTCGAGTTGGCGTTATGCTGCTCGTCGATTCGGTTGATCCACTTTTCGCAATCAACCAGGTTGACCTGGGTGTTGAGCTTGGGTGCCCGAAGTTTGTTGAGCGTGCTTTCCAGGCGCTCGCCGATCTGATTCAGGTTGGCTTGCAGTAACTTTTGCGAGCCCTGTGACGCCTGCTCCCGGTCGAGAATATCGATCGAGGTTTTGATCGATTGCAGAATGTTCTTGATGTCGTGAGTGAGCCGGGCGCCGGTGTGGTGAATGGTCGCGAAATGTTCCTGCGCGCGCATTTTTTCCTGGTTCGATTTCGCCAGGTAAAACTGGTAAGCCATGCGGATCAACAGGATGGTGTGTTGTTCGAGCGCGGCCCCGGGGACTGCCTTGAAGTAAATTACTACCTTCAGACTTTTGTCCAGTTTGTGCTCCAGGCGTGTTCCTTTCTTACTACCGACGCTGATCTTGAAGTTTTCGAAATGCCATTCGATCGAGTTGAGCCAATCATTGTCAACCAGGTGTTCGCAGGCCGCTTCGAGATACTGGTTGGGGGTCAGGTAGGGTTCCTCGATCAGCGTCGTCAGGGTGTTGATCCAGGTTTCGAATGGTCCCCCGATCGTCATCGCGTAACGATTCCACAACACGCCGATGCCCGAGTAGCCCACCCCCGGATTCCAGAACCAACTGATGCCGATGGTCAGGGTCGAGACGATGAACACCGTCAGCAACAGTCCATCGATGTAATCGACGCCATAAAGCTGGTTGATGACAATGCCGCCGAGCAATACGATGAATAACAGCGTCGCGGCAAGCAAGCCATGCATCAGGTCGACCTGGCTGCGCCCCTGGGTTTGATGGTCCGGGTTGGGTGCAAAATAAAACAATAGCACCGGAACCAGGATTATGGTTTGCATATACTCGGTAAATAACGCCGGTAACTGGATTTGCGCGAAGGTATCGGGAATCAAGCCGACCGCCATTTCGAGAATAATAATCAATAACGCCAGCAGGTCGAAAGACCGAAATGAAGTCTGACTGAGCAATCGGCTGCCGATTAATCCTGACAGCATCAGGCCGAAGAAAACCAGCGATTCGTTGGGAAAGGTATAGGCAAGTGACAGGAATATCAGCGCAATAAAAATAACCGGCGCCCGGTTGATTTTTTCTTGTTTGCTCCACAGAGGTTGCCACAGCAGGAATAGACCATACAATATGAAGGTCAGGCTGAACTGCAAATGCAAATCGTCGACAGCCCAGATCAACAGGTGATAAAGCAGCAGTATCGAGGCCAGGATCTGCTGGCCGAATTGCAGTAACGAATTGATTCTAATCAAGGTGCCCGAGACCCGAATGTTGGCGCAGACTATATCATTGTTCCGCTACCAGATGCTTGGAATTCTGAGCCGGCGGCTGTTCGTGCTGCTCGCAATCCTGGTTCTGGTCGCGGTCTTCAGTGGTAACTTCATTAGTGAAATCGCGATCATCAACGGCGAGCGTATAGTCGGTGCCTGGGTCGCCGATTTTCTGCGCTACAGCCTGCTGCTGCTGGCTTTATTGATGATCGTCACCAATGTCGCCGAAGACTATGAATCCAGTCAGTTTGAACGCCTGCTGACGATGCCGCTGGCGCGCTGGCAGTATATCGCCGCGCAAACCGGGGTCATTTCCTGCCTGTGCCTGTTGCTGGTATTGCCGGTTTTGTTGCTGCTGTCGTTTTACAGCAGTCTGAGCATCGGAGTTTACTGGGCCGCGGCGCTGTGGCTGGAATTGTTCCTGGTCGGCCTCCTCGGGCTGCTCGCGATTCTGAGCCTTGAAAAAATTCCGCAGGCGGTATTTTTTTCATTGGCGATATACCTGTTGGCAAAATTTTCGGGCCTGATAACCCTGATGTTGACGGAGTCGGTCAAACTGTCGGAAGGCAGTGCCGCCAGTCGTACCGTCGAATTTATTTTCAGCTCGATACTCTATGTGATTCCCGGCCCCCGCAGTTTTGCACAAAGCGATGTCTTTTTCGGCAATATCGATCTGCTGGCAACGCTGGCTGAGCAGTTGCTGTCGGTCGTGATATACGCGCTGTTTTTGCTCGGGGTATGCCTGGTTGATTTCTATCGCAAGGAATTCAATCTCTAGTGCGCCGAAGCGAACGCCCCGTATGGCAGTTACCGCGCCCGTTATTGGTTGCGGTGGTGGTTTTGCTGGCGGCTCAAATATTTTTCCACCACGCCGGTCAGCGACGGATCGAACCCGGTTACCGATCGCTGGCGCAACCCATGAGCGCCGAGATCTACCGCGGTATCGCGATGGGATCGGAGCAGTTGCTCGGATACCTGCTGGCAATGCGTTTGCAGTTGCACGATAATCAGGCCGGGCAGCACTTCCGTTACAGCCTGATCGACTACCCGGTATTGATCGGATGGCTGGATCGAATCACCGAGATCAGCCCGGGAACCGAATACCCGATGCTGCTGGCGTCCCGGGTTTACAGCGCGACCGGCGACCGGGCGCGTCTGCGGCTGATTCTCGGGTTTATCCAGCGCCGCTTCGATGACGACCCGCAGTTACACTGGCGGCGGCTGGTCGAAGCCAGCGTGATCGCCAGACACAAACTCCAGGATCTCGAACTGGCGCTTGCGATGGCGAACCAGGTCGCGCAACAACCCGCAAGCGTGAAAATGCCGCACTGGGCCCGCGATTTCCGGTTTTTACTGCTCGCCGAGCTGAATGAGCTGGAAGCGGCGATTGCAATTATCGAAATCTTGCTGCAAACGGATGCGGTGAACGATGCGGATGAAAAACGCTTCCTTCAGGGAAAACTGTTGGATTTCCGACAAAAACTGATTGAATCCCAACAGAAAATGCCAAACTGAGAAGATAGTTTACTTCGTGTTACGGAAATGTAAGGAAATATTATTTTTGGCATGATAAATGCTCTTTATTCTCCAGGTACAAACAAATCTCAACTGGAGAATTTTCATGCAGTTAACAAAACAAAAAGGTTTCACCTTAGTAGAAATCGCAATCGTGCTGGTTATCGTCGGCCTGCTGATCGGCGGCGTGCTGAAAGGCCAGGAAATGATTACCAATGCCAAGCTCAAACGCATCGAGAGCGATAACGCCGGTATCGCGGCGGCCATGTTCTCATACCAGGATCGCTACCTGCA
>CAZAVY010000007.1:0-51019 GCA_964488685.1 uncultured Gammaproteobacteria bacterium | reverse complement strand
GCCGGAAAATCAACCCTGATCAAACTGATCCTCGATCTGATTCGACCGATGCCGGGCGCTTCGATCCGCGTTTTCGGAGTGGATAATCAAGACCGGCGGTGTCGTGATCGACTCGCCTATCTGCCGGAAAAATTCGACGTCAAAAAAAATATCACCGGATATCAATACCTCGACTTTATCGCCGCGGTCTACCACCAGGATCCGGGCCGGAAAAAAGTGGTCGAGCTGGCGGAACGCCTCGACCTTCCACCCGAGCGACTGAATTCCCGGGTAGGCGGCTATTCCAAGGGCATGGTACAGAAACTGGGGCTGGTGAGCTGCTTCATGCTGGATCGCCGACTGTTGATTCTGGACGAACCCCTGAGCGGCCTCGACCCGCGCGCGCGTTTCTATTTCAAGGAGTTGATGCGCGAAGAAAAATCCGCCGAACGAACCATCCTCTACAGCACGCATTTGCTCGCCGATGCCGAGGACCTCTGCGATCGGTTCGGCATATTGCACGACGGCGTCATGAAGTATCAGGGTACGCCTGCCGATTGCATCCAGCGCTACCAGAGTGATTCGCTCGAACAGGCCTACATGAAATGCATTTCAAGCTGACCCCGTAGCGGCAATTTCATATAGACAGCGTCATTCCCGAGCAAGGATCTTCACCGGTTTCCGTTACACGGTACGGCCACCTCGGGGATGACAGTAAGCTGTGCTCGGAAATCAACGGTCATCCAAAATCGGCTTTCCCGATCCTGTTAACGCCCAGACACTAGTAACAGTGGGTGGAATACATTTTTGCCCGTCAAAAATGTATTCCACCCACCCCATTGAGCACTATCTGTTATCGGTAGATTACACCGAGCTGTATTTGCAGAAACGAAATGCTGAAAATTTGCCTGGGCGCGGCGGATTGCTAGCTCAATTGTTTGAGCTTTCGGGTCAGGGTATTGCGGCCCCAGCCGAGCAGGCGCGCGGCCTCCTGTTTGCGCCCGCGGGTAGCCTCCAGCGCACATTCGAGCAGGGTTTTCTCAAAGGCTCTGGACGCCGTTTTGAGGATTTCGGTCTCACCCCGCGACAGCTGCTGTCTGGCCCACAGGCGCAACTGCGCCTGCCAGTCCCCTGTTTCCACTAGCGGTTGCTGTTGAACCGCACCGGTATCAGTCACCGTTTCACAGGCACGGGCCACCAGTTCCAGGGCATGGTCTATATCAAAAGGCTTGGGCAGATACTCGAAAGCACCTTCCTGAAAGGCCTGTACCGTGGTATCGAGGTCGGTGTAAGCCGTCATTACGATAATCGGCGTTTGCGGAGAGATGTATTTAATTTGTTTGAGCAATTCGAAGCCGTTGATTCCCGGCATGCGCACATCGGTAATGATCAGGCGTGGACGCGCCTCGGGCTCGGTGCGTTTGAAACTCGCCAGAGCTGCCGAGCCGGACTCGAAAGTATTGACTCGATAGCCGTTGTTAGACAGGGTTTTTTCCAGTACCCAGCGCATTGACTGGTCATCATCGATGATCCAGATCACGGATTGTAGTTTGTCAGAGCTTGGATTCATGTTTTCCCCAGGGGCAAAATAGTGCTGAAGGTGGTGCCGCTGTCCGAGCTTTGCATGTGGATAGCGCCACCGTGACGGCAGATGATTTCCTGTGCGATCGGCAGACCCAGCCCGCTTCCATCGGGCTTATCGGTAATCATCGGCAGGAAGATGGTTTCTCCGAGATCGGGCGGGATACCGCGGCCGCTGTCGGCAATTTCGATCTGCACCACCAGCGGGTGAGTGACCTGCCCGATGGTGTAACGCCGACCGATGCGTGTCTTGAAAACAATCGTTCCGCGGCCATCGATTGCCTGGACCGCGTTGCGCGCAATATTCAAAAATGCCTGGATCAGCAGATCGCGGTCCGCGATCAGGTCGGGAATGCTCGGATCATAATCGCGTTTTATTGAGATACGCTCGGGTTCGGCGGCGAGGATTATTTTACCAATATGCTCGGTCACTTCGAGAATGTTGACCGGCTTAAGCTGGAGCCTGCTATCGGGACCGAGCAGGTTACGGGTCAATGATTGCAGGCGATCGACTTCGCTGATGATAACCGCGGTATATTCGGTCCATTCGGGCCGATCGAGTGCGCGTTGCAGTAGTTGCGCCGCGCCTCGAATACCCCCCAATGGATTGTTGATTTCATGCGCCAGGCCACGCGCCAGTCGCTGGGTAGCGTGAGTTTGCAGCTGGTTTAGTTCATCCTGGGCAAACTGCGCCTGGTGTTCGAGTTGGCGAATTTCGAGCAGGATTTCATCAGCCGGTGATTGCTCCCCGAACGGATAGATGCTGTAGTTGGCGATCATTGATTTACCGCTGGCGAGGGTTATGACCGCCTCGTGCTCGGTAAACACGGCCGAGTCGAGGACCAGTTTGGTGAGTAGGCTCGAAGGCTCCATCCGGCTCAGCAAATCCTTGAAATGCCGGCCCATCATGCTGGCTGCACTGCTTTCAAACAAAGCCTCGGCGGTGGCATTGACATAGGTGATTCGAAACCCGCCATCGAGACAAAATATCGACGAATTGAGCGTATCCAGGATGCGATAGCTGGCATCGGACGGCTGGGTCAGTTTTGCACTTGATAACTGCATTTATTTCCGTCGCGCCGCGAAGGCTTTGAAATTAAAAGCCCGCCAGGGGCTAATGGCACTTGTTTATCAAACCAGAGTCATTCCCGCGCAAGCGGGAATCTTGTGAAAACTACTTTATAGCCCGGCAAGGTATCCGCTTGCGCGGCGCTCCGACGTATCGGTATGACCGGCCTGAATAAGCACCTGGTCAGGGGCCATTTGTCAGAGCAATGCAAGCGAGTTACTAACAGCTGTAGTACAGGTCGAATTCGACCGGGTTGGTGGCCAGTCGCAACCGCTCGACCTCTTCATTTTTAAGGGCGATATAACCGTCGATCACATCGTCGGTGAATACGCCACCCGCCTTGAGGAAATCGCGATCCTGATCCAGCGCTTCGAGGGCCTGGTCCAGTGAAAACGCGACCTGCGGGATATCGGCCTCTTCTTCGGGCGGTAAATCGTAGAGATCCTTGTCCATCGCTTCGCCCGGATGCAGCTGGTTTTTGATGCCATCGAGTCCCGCCATCATCAACGCGCTGAACGCAAGGTATGGGTTGGCGACCGAATCGGGAAAGCGTACTTCGATGCGACGCGCTTTCGGGTTGCTGACGTAGGGGATGCGGATCGAAGCCGAGCGGTTGCGCGCCGAGTAGGCGAGCATGACCGGGGCTTCGAAACCCGGTACCAGGCGTTTGTAACTGTTGGTGCCGGGATTGGCAAAGGCGTTGATTGCGTGTGCGTGCCTGATGACCCCGCCGATATAGAACAGGGCCTGATCCGACAATCCACCGTAGCCCTCGCCGGAAAACAGGTTAACGCCGTCTTTGACCAGAGACATGTGGACGTGCATGCCATTGCCGTTGTCACCAACCAGGGGTTTGGGCATGAAGGTGGCGGTTTTGCCATAGCTGTGCGCGACATTGTGCACGCAGTACTTGAGAATTTGTATTTCGTCGGCTTTACGCACCAGGGTATTGAACGCAACCCCGATTTCACACTGGCCCGCAGTTGCCACTTCGTGATGGTGCACCTCGACCTCGAGACCCATTTCCTCCATCGCCAGGCACATCGCCGAACGGATGTCGTGCAGCGAATCAACCGGTGGCACCGGGAAGTAACCGCCCTTGACGCCGGGACGGTGGCCGGTGTTGCCATCCTCATACATTTTGATTGAACTCCAGGCGGCTTCTTCGGATTCGATCTGGTAAGAGCTATGCCCCATTTCGGTAGACCATCTGACGTCGTCAAATACGAAAAATTCATTTTCCGGGCCGAAGTAGGCGGTATCTGCGATTCCGGATGCCTTTAGATAGGCTTCGGCGCGGGCGGCAATCGAACGTGGATCGCGTTCGTAGCCTTCGCCGGTGCTGGGTTCGACCACGTTACAGGTAATGTTGATGGTCGGTTCGTCGGTAAAGGGATCCAGCACCGCAGTTGAAGGATCGGGCATCAGAATCATGTCCGATTCGTTGATACCTTTCCAGCCGGCGACCGAGGAGCCGTCGAACATTTTACCCTCGGTAAAGGTATCTTCCTCGAGCATCGCGGAGGGAATGGAAACGTGCTGCTCCTTTCCCTTGGTATCGGTAAAGCGGAAGTCGACGAATTTAACGCCGTACTCGTTAATCTTTTTCAACACATCAGTCGCAGACATGAAATAATTCTCCAGAATCGGGGCTCAAAAACAGGGGGAATTGTACCGAAAATTGACGAAATGCCAATTTATTGTGCAAAAACAGTCTAGTTTGAGATGGGCTTAGCTAAAGTGCACCAATAAAGTGCGCATTAACGGGTATAATAGATATTCACTTTACCGACATAATCCAGGCTTTTAGCCGCCTCCCTGAGTCGGGTTATACCGCCTTCGTGCTTCGCAATGCTCATGCTGACCGGCAGTACCAGGTCGATTTCTATCAATTTATCCAGGTAATGCAACCGGACCTGAATGACCTGCGCCGCTTCGACCACGCCTTCCCAGGCCTGTTGCAGGTTTTTTTCGATCAAGCTGCGTTCGGGCAATCCGGCCAGCACCGACTCCCTGATGTCATCGTCCAGGGGATCGATGTGGATCTGTACGTCGATTATTCTGGAGAACTCTTTTTTCACCAGCTGTTCAATTTTGTGGGCGATGTAATGCGCTTCCGATACGGTCAGATCCGGATCGACTTCGATGTGTGCATCGATATAACCCAGGCCCCCCATGGAGCGGGTCCTCAGGTTGTGAATGCCGATCACCGAATCGCTGGCGAGCATTGCCTGGCGCACGGCGCCAACCAGTTCCGGTTCAAGCCCGGTATCGATTAACTCGAACAGCGCCTTGCGGCCGAGACGGTAGCCCATCAGGCAAATCATGCAGGCGACCACGATTGCGGCCAGCGCATCCATGTGCGCTATCCCCAGCAGCTGTGCCGAGATGCCGATAGCAACCACGATAGAAGACAAGGCGTCGGAACGGTGATGCCATGCGTTGGATTCGAGCAGGCTGGAATGCGTCTTGCGCGCGGCGCGCAGGGTGTAACGATACAGGCTCTCCTTGGCGACGACGGCAAGGCAGGCAAACACAAGGGTGATCGCTTCGGGCCCGGATTGCATCGGATCGAAGATGGTCTCCACACCGCGAATACCGATCGCGATTCCGACCAGGGCGAGAATACCGCCGAGCAGCATGGATGCCAGGGTTTCGATACGACCATGGCCATAGGGATGGTCGTCGTCTGCTGCCCTGGCGGCGCGCCCGGAAGCGTAGAGCACGATAAAATCGGTGCTGAGATCCGATAAGGTATGTAATCCGTCGGCGAGCAGCGCCTGTGACCTGCCCAACAGACCGAATGTAATCTGTACCAGCGCCAGGCCGCAGTTTACTGCCGCCCCGATGAGTGTGACCCGCCGCGTGATTTTATGGCGCTGCTCAATCTCCATCGGTATTTTTTTGCACCACGAAGACGTACTCCTGGGCCTGCTGCTCGCTGCCGATCACCTCGTGACCGTTGATACGACACCAGCAGGGAATATCATTCAGGGTGCCCGGATCGGTGCAGGTAATCCTGACCCGGGTGCCGTTACGCTGTTTTTCCAGGCAGTCCTGTAACCGAATCACCGGCATCGGGCAAAATAAACGCCGCGCGTCGAGTTCGATCACTGCACTCATTTGATAACCCAGCCCTGATCGATTTGATCCGCCGGCATCGGTTTGACGTGGATCCTGCGCGACGCCTGTTCCCGATCGCTGTAGCGCAGTTCCACCGAGTCTGCGTCTCGTCCCTGGCTGAAGCGCGCGGTTATCGCACCGGCAAGTTCGATTTGCCGGGGGTCGAGAATCTCGCCTTCGATCAGGGTCAGCGGACCTGAATGACTCACGGTCCTGATGGTTTGAAACTGGCGCTTATAGCCGCTTAGAAACCGGGTCTCGCCTTCCTCACGCGCGATGATGAGTTTAAACGTCCGGCTGGGTCGAATGTGGCGACCCACCTTGAGCAGCATGATGTCGTCGAGTTCGTATTGTTTGCTGCCGCGGTTGTCCCACAGATCCTGCAATTTGACCGAGTAGCTCTGATCCGTCAGAAAACAACAACCGCCGGCGGGTTGAGCATAGTCTTCAAAACCGAATTCCGCCGCCAGCGCCATTTGCGGTTTTCGCGAACGACCGGTGAAGTCCTTTAATCGTGCTCGATCTACCCAGCCCGCGGTTTCCGGCAAGGTTGCGGGCAGAGTTTTGGCACATAGTGGCCGCAGCAGCAGGTCATCGGCACCCGATTCCGCAGCGATCACCGGCATCAGCCGTTTGCGTTGAGATTTTGGACGCTGGCCGATGACTTCGCCGGTGATAATGAAATCAAATCCCCGTTGTTTAATCCATTGGTAGGCCTTGTGCACCATGAAAATCTTGCAATCGAGGCAGGGATTCAAATTGGCGCCGTAACCGTGTTTCGGGTTGATCACGACCTCCTTGTATTCATCCACGATGTCGATGATGTGCAACTTGATCCCGAGTTGCTCGGCAACCCAAAGCGCATTGTTACGCTTGACCCGGTTGCGATCCTTGTTGCGAATGGCATGGGTATGCCCTTCAACACAAAAGCCGGTATAAAAGTTGATGCCTTCGACCAGGATGCCCTGTTGCTGGATGAGTCGGGTCGCCAGCAATGAGTCGAGGCCGCCGGAGATCAGCGCGACTGCTTTTCGGGTCATGCGATTAGCGGGTATCTCATTCTTGAGAGTCCAGGGTTTTAAAACAGGGAGTATAACAAGAACAAACGGAGTCGATAATTCGACTCCGTGGCTAATTCACCGGGTTTTATGTTTACCAGCAAACGGTAGGGTCGGCGCCGGTGCCGGCTTTGACGCCGGTATTGGTCAGTGTCAGGGTGGTGCAATCGGTATCGTTGGCCTGGGGCTGGCCTGCGATCGGGGTTGCAGTCAGGGTAAAGGTGTTGTTCGTCATGGCCGTTGCGCTGATGGCATAGTAGTTGGTGTCACTGTCAAACGGCAGTGCCACAGTACAATTAACGTGGTTATAGGAGCCATAAAGGCTTCGGCACTTTTCCAGCGAACCTGAAGTTTGCGAAAGCGCGGAACGACCTTCGGTGCGATTGGACGAAATGACATTATCGCCGAAAAAGCCCATCGCAACCGAGGTCAGGATGCCAATGATAGCGACCACGATCATCAGTTCGATCAGGCTGAAACCCTTTGAGATTTTCATGTTAAATTTCCACAATGCTGGTTACGAAGGAACCGGTGTTTCGTAGTAGATGATATCGACGTAGTTGACACCGTTCAATACCTTTCCCTTGAAATAGATTTGATCGCCTTTTTTAAAATCCGAAAATTTAATTCGCCTGTCATCTTTACTATTCAAAATAGCTTTAGGCGCGATTCGATATTCCTTGCCGCTAACGGAAAATTTATCGTAACCGATCGAGGAGATAACGCCCGCTTTTTCGAAAAGTTCCAATGCTCCCGTGGTGGTCCACGGAAGCATCAATGACAGCACAATCAGAATTTGTGCCAGTCCGCTTTTTAGCTGTTTCATTGGATTAACTCCTGCCACGAGAAGCGGCCGGTTGGTGGTTTCTTGAGACCGACGACAATACTGGCATCGTCCGCGGTAAAAGCGAGATTCTGGATGAACACCGGTTCGGGCAGGAAGCCTTCCTTGGAGGTGGCGACGATGATTTCACCGTTGTCACCGCGATCATTTTCATCGATTACGCCATCGCCATTGACGTCGAAGGTCGGTTCGGTGGGTGCGCCACCCGAAATCAGGTCGACCGCCATCCGCCAGCCGAAGCCGCCCTGCTTGCAAGGGTCCAATTCCGGTATGAAGGTATTGAAGAAAACGGTTTGGCCCCGCACCACAGGTTTGGTGATCGAACGTTCGTAGCCGTCGTTCAATTCCATGTACCATCCGTATTGCCCGCCCAGATAATTGACCGTATTGCTGGTTGAGGTTCGTACCGGAACCAGGGTATCGGGGATCAGGTCCCCATCGGTATCGACCAGTACATTGATTAAACTGAGGAACTGCTGCTCCAGTACACCGCTGGCAAGACCTTGATCGCCCTTGTCCCAGACGCCATAGAAGTAGTTATCAGGCGTCGATATCTTGTCGGCATTGACCAGGTATTGTCCCGAGCCGAAAAACACCATAATATTGGGGGCATTGGTGCCATCGCTGGAAACCGTCGGATGCTTGGACAGGGTAGGCTGTGCCGTAATAGGTTCCGCGCCAATCGTAGTAAATAGCGCGTCACCACCCGCGATGTTCCAGGCAAGCGGAGACGAATCACTCAGATCAAAAGCCCACAGATTGCCTTTCAGATCGCCGGCGTAGACCCGGTCGATGGTGCCGTTGCCATCGATGTCGGCCAGCGCCGGCGTCGCCAGGCCGTTTCGGTCTGCAATGGTACCGACGCCGGTGGTAATTTCGCGGTAGTCACCCGCAGTCCAGCTGCCGTCGACACCCCTGGCGATATCGACGATAAAAAGCTTGGCTTGTCCGTCACCGGTATCGTTATAACCGTTACCGAAAATCGCAACCCAACGACCATCGTTGGTCATGCCGATTTGCGGCCGGCTGTAGGTAAAACCGAGGTCGGGATCGTCGGCATTGGTGAATTCCCATAACACGGTTTTGGCGGCGTCGATCGGGTTGTCCTGAAAATTGGCCGGGTCGTTGACATTGAGTGCATAGATGCCCCGCTGGCCGCCGCGCTGACCGGCGACTAAAACGGTCTGCCATTGGTTGCCGCTGCCCAGGTCGGCGTATATATCCGAGACCGTCGGTGTCAGGTCATTGTAGTATTTATGCTTATAGTTTTGATCCGTCAGGTAATGCAAGCCTTCGCCTGTCGCAGTCGAAAACAGGTTGTTGGCGATATAGGCGATTCTTTCCTCGCCGCTGTCCTCGGCAAAACCGTGCAGCATGCCGCCGTTGGATCCGACGTAAACGATACCTTCGCGCGTTGCGGACGGCCCGTTCTTGAAGTCCGAATAACGCGATCCAGCGCTATCCGGAAAGGGTGCGGTATCGGGCCAGTTCAGATCGGGTGCGCCGACGAACACCGGCCCCGAGTTAACCAGGTCGGCAAGGAGCGACAAACGCTCGCGGAAGAAATTTCCGCTGCCCTCGTCTAATCGACTGCCGTGCAGGTACTCGAGTCGCGCTGTTCCAACCGCATCGGGATCGACGCCACCTGCGGCGCTGGTTTTGAGATCGTCCTTTTGCGCGGCGGAGAGGCTGGCCCATTCGAATTCCACGCCATCGTTACCGTCGTGGGTGTAAATGACCCGTCGGTCAGAGGCGACGTTGCGGGCATTGAGAACATCCGCGGCACGCCACTTGGCGCCGGGTTCAAGCTCACCGGTGGAAGCGCCGGTAACGGGATCGACGATGATCTTTCTCGCCACCAGGTCGCCTTGCCAGCGGTTGGTGTTGAACTCCGCCAGGTAGACCACCGATTCGGTCGTCAGCTTGGCCGAATTGATCGAAACCGCGGCCGCGGTCGCGGTGCGTTCGGCGATATCGGCGATCGCCGCATTCAGCGAGGCTTCGAGTTGCGCCGGATTTTGCGCGCTCAGGTACTGGCCGCGCGAGTTATAGGCGGTATGCCACATATCGTCGACCGTGGAATTGGTGTTGGAGACCGGGGTCGGCCAGCTAAAACCGGCTGCGAGCGGATCATCGACGGTGGGATCGAGCGTACCGTTCAGGCCAAAGGCAACGGTATAGGTCACCAGGTGTTGATGGGTTGCTTCGTCGACGCCGGCTGTGATTGGCACCAGATCCTGCAGATCGGTACGTAAATCCCTTTCGTAGTCACGCATTGAAACGTCGGCCAGGGTGTTACTTACGCCATCGGCGTAGTTACCGCCATCGTTGGATTGGCTCTGATCACCGTCAAAGATCGTACTGTTGGTGCCACCGTTGGAGTCGGTATTGCCGACGCCGGGGGGGCCGCCGTTCCAGAAACCGTCCGACATCAGAATATTGAAGTTTTGCTGACACTCACCGCCATTTGCCGCGGAGAGAATCGGTGCAGAGCCACCGGTGTTGTCGAAGTAATTACCGGTGTCCCTGAGCGAGCGCCGCGCCGGGGTGCCTGCCGCAGGCGTCACCAGTTCGTAAAGTTCCTCTAGCAGGTTGCGTTTCATAGCAACGTCGCTCATGGTTTCCACATCTTCCATGTGGCCGGTGTTGAACATGCGCATTCCCATGCGCGAGGCGTCGGTATTGTTGATGGTGCTGCCGATGATCGACTTGGTGGTATTCATCCTGGAACGGTAATATTGAAACCAGTTGGCGAAGTTATTCATCTCAGCGGTGCCGGCCGCGATTTCAACCCGGGTTTTGATATCGGCCTGATCGATCTGACCGTCGAGTTCGTCGTCATTCCAGATGAAATAGGTCGGGATGTAATAATCGGTAACGGTGATGGTGACATCCGGGCCGGGTATGAAGTTACTGGTAAAACTGTATCTTGCGGTCAGGTCGACACTTTCTCCGCCTGTATCATCGGGGTGTTTCAGGGCCGCGGCCGGATCCGCAGCGAGGTACATCGGTGTGCCGTCGCTCTGGGTTCCGGGCCAGGGGGTATAGTCGGTAGCGGGATTGTAGTAATTTCGATTCCCAGTAAAATTTCGAACCACCCAGCTTCGATCCCACTCGGTGGCCAGCGTCGCCAATGCGGTCGGCAAGTCGGGCGTACCCAAAGCGTTCGGTGTGCCATTAACGGTTACGCCGGCACTGGGATAGGTAACGCCCCAGGGCGGTAAATACCCACGATCGTTGTAGAGGCGTGTCAGCGACGGCGCGTAATAGGCGCGATCATCATCGTCGATCATCGGTAAACCACCGGCGGTGGCGAGGCCGGCGGTGCCTTCCTGTACCATCGGCCCCCAGTCCATGCTACCCGAATCATCGAGCGTGAAGAACACGTTGGGCTCGACGATATTGGACAGAAACAAGGGCGCGGTTGCCAGTGCTCCCGGCGCGGCGTGGGCCGAATGCAGGGTGGACAGGCTGAACAGGGCGCTCGATGCGACCACTGCAAGTCTTTTCAAAATCGGTTTGCTAAACATTGTACTCATCCTAATCAGGTAAATTTATGGGGCGTTTTGGCCCAGATACGATTGTACGAATCTAAACGAGTTGCCGGTCAAACCGGCGCCGCGCGCGGTTGAGCGATAAATCGATACGATATCCCCGGTTTGCTGCGCTCCATAACCGCCGCCGACATTGACGGCGGCGAGCGGGTTTTCCAACCGGTCACCCAGGTATTCGATCATGTAGCGCGGCTGTTCGAAGGCATTGAGCGTGGTCGCCGCGGTTTGTGAACTCGTGGTCCAGGTGGTGCCATTGAAGTAGTTCGGGCCGGAATAAGCCGCATTAGAGGCATCCACGGTATAGAGACCGGAGTTGATATCGTTATAATCGGCATTCGTGGTTGAACCACCGATGTAACCTTCGGCCGCAATCAGGCCGACTTCGGCGGACTGAAACATCAGGCCGGTCTCGCGCAGGTTACCCGCCATCGACAAATCGGTCGTGGTACGCTGGATCGCGGTCAGGCCGAGCATGGTCAGGCTGACGAGAATGATCAGGCTGACCACCAGCGCGACGCCGTGTTGTTTGTTTGGGCGATGAAGATTCATGAGCCTATCCGGTTACGCAGCGCGATAGTAGTGGAAAAAACCTGGCGCAGTCGGCGATCACCCGGGGTGACTGGCGCGCCGTTAAAGGTATAGGTTTGCGGCGCTTCGCCGACGAAATCGTCGATCGATCGCAGCAGCAGCATGATCCGCAGCGAAACAACGTCATGAAAATCCACACCGACGTTGTTGCTGGTCACATACTGGTTCGGGAACTGGTCGTTATCGCTGTCGATGCCATACAGAACCTGCAGGTTTTCCACACCTTCAACCAGCTCCTCGATATTACCGAATTCGGTACGAATCAGCGTGGGTTCACCGGTGCTGGCACTGTTGGCAATCGAGTAGGTCACCGTTTGCAGCTCGATTACGATGGCATCGTTTTCAAATTGCTGGCTCTTGTTACTGGACAGCGTCAGTTGGCGTTGGGTGTTACCGGTTATCGCGGTCGACGCAGTGACTCTGAAGACACCGCCGTCGAAAGGAATCAGCAGGTCGTTGGCGCCACAACGTGCCAACAGGACAAAGTCCCCGGTGCCGACGGTATTAACCGCACCCGTCACAATTAAATTGCTGGTTTGTGGATGAAACGGACTTTCGACATTTCGTTGACCCGGTTTGCCGCCGCGCAAGGTCAGGGTGTCCGAGCCGTTGAGGCCGGTGTTGTCGGTTCCTTGAATCGCTTCTCCGTTGGCGAAATCGTGGAGTTGAGCGCTATATCCGGGTACGGTACCGGCACTTAAGGTATCGTTGATATTGCTGGGGTCGTCCGGGTCGAAATTGACACAGCCCCAATCGCCAACCAGGCGCAGGTCCTGGCTCATGGTGTCGAGTGCAAAACGGCCATTTTCCTGAATCTCGGCCAGTGCGTTGGTAAACGAAAAAGTCGTTTTGTTGCCGAGGTATACCTGAATGATACCGCCCAGCAGGAACAGGCTGATAACCAGCGAGACCATGACTTCGACTAGCGAAATACCGGATTGTTTGATTTTGCCGGGTTGTTTGATTTTGAATTTCATCGTGCCACCACCAGCATGTAACAGGTTAAATCGACATCGGGATCATTGCCGCAGGCGGTGCCGGCGGCGCCGGTGCCGTCGTCGTCCCACATTACCGTGACGTTGACCTCATTGGGTGCGGCAACCGGTCCGACGACCATGCCCCGGCCGCCGGGAAGGGCCTGCACCAGCGTGGTCCAGTCCTCGGCATCTGCTATCAGCATTTGCGCATTGGAACAGGTTGCGCCCATGCAATCCTGGCTATAGCCGGTGTTGGTATCGACGCCTTTGTATTGGTCGAATTGGGTCATGTTGGCCCGAATCCGATCGGACATATTATAGGCAATCCACACCGCCTGGCTGTGATTGAGCGAACTGGTGTTCTGTTTCATCGCCGTAATCTGCAGTGCGGCAATTCCGAGCAGGCCGATCGAGAGAACCAGCAAAGCGATCATCGATTCGACCAGGCTGACGCCCTGTTGAGAAATTTTGGCTATGGACATGTGACGGCACCCTCTTTTCTGACGCGACCGGTGTTGGTAATCGCGATCGCCTTGCCAAAGGCGTTGCCGCGACTATCGCATAGCGAAAATGTGCCGGTCGATGTGGCGGTCGCATATCCGCGATAGTCATAAATCACGGTGGTGCTTATTCCACCCGCGGGAATTAAGGTATTATTTCCTTTCAGGAGTTGGCGGGCGCGTAAAATATCTTCGCCAACGGAAAGGGCATTGTCGTTGTTGGTGTCGACGAAAATCAGCCAGCCGTTTTCCCAGTTGGTTCCGCCGGTACAGGTTGTCGTATTATTACTTTCACAGACCACAACCTGCGAACTGCGTTTTACCGCCTCGCTGCGCGCATAGGCAAGATGCCCTACCAGCTCGTTGATCTGCGTCGTCAGACGATCGTTCTGGGTAAAGGTCCGCATCGACGGTATCGCGAACGCCATGACAATGGATATCACCGCGACCGTGATTATTAATTCCAGCAATGTAAAACCTGAATTCTTTTTCATGCCTGTATCCTAATAGATTCGGGGGAAATGTCCGCTTAAAGAAGATAGGATATAAAAAAGCACCGACAAACGGTACTCAGCGCTAAAATCCGCTGAAATCAATAACCTACGAGCTGAGAAATGCGTCACAAAATTCCCTCCAGCGATCGAATAGCGGGTTCTGTCAAAAGTTTCGTGCGCCGCGGTGGACGCATGACAGCATCACAGAAAAATGCGATCAAGGCTTACTGGCCCAGTTTCGGTATCGAGTTTAATCAAAATATGCCGGAATTCCTATCCGGGTTCGACCGGGTTAAGCTGGAAATTGGGTTTGGTAACGGCGATGCCCTGATCGAGATGGCGCTGGCAGACCCCGGCAGCCTTTATATTGGGGTCGAAGTGCACCAACCGGGTATCGGGCGTTGCCTGAATAATTTACACCGCCAGGGACTGGATAATATACGCCTGATCAGGCACGATGCAATTGAAGTGCTGGAGCAGATGCCAACCGCGGGCAGGCTGGACCGGATTCTGCTGTTCTTCCCCGACCCGTGGCATAAAAAGCGCCATCACAAACGCCGAATCGTCAATCAACGTTTTCGGGATCTCGTCTATCGCGGGCTTAAGCCGGGCGCGTCAATCCATATTGCGACTGACTGGCAGCACTATGCCGAATCCATTGCGGCACAGTTTGTGGCCGATGCGCGTTATTTGAACGAGGGTGATGCCCGCGGTTACGTTGAAACGCCGGCCTACCGTCCGATGACGCACTTCGAGCGACGCGGTCGCAGGCTTGGGCACGGGGTCTGGGATCTCGTGTTTACTAAAAGATCAGATTCATCATCACCAGCATGACAACGATAAACAGGATGCTCAAAAAGATTCCGGCGCGCAAAAAATCGGGCACCCGGTAGCCTCCCGGGCCCTTGATCAGCGCGTTTACCTGATGCGTCGGAATCAGAAACGAGTTCGATGTGGCCAGTGCCACCGTTAGTGCAAACATGGCCGGGCTGGCGCCGACGCCGATCGCGATGTTAACCGCCAGCGGCACCAGCAACACCGTGGCGCCGACATTGGACATCACCAGCGTGAAAAAGGTTGCGAGTGCGGCTACAGCAGCCTGTATAACCCAGATCGGCATGTCACCTACCACCAGCAGTGTTTGTTCCGCAATCCATTTCGCGGTACCGCTGGTTTCGACCGCGAGGCCGAGCGGGATCAGGCTGGCGAGCAGGAATACAGTGCTCCAGGAAACCGAATCGTAAGCCTCTTCGATCTTGAGAACGCCGGATATAACCATACCGATGGCGCCGGTCATCAGTGCAACCGATAAGCGAAGATCGGTAAACAACACCATGAACAACGCCAGTGAGAAGAAAAAGCTGGCCCAGCCGACCTTGTTGGGGCGGGTTTCTTCACGCGGATATTCGGAAGTAACAATGACAAAATTGCGATCTCGCTCCAGGTGGGCCAGGGCTCTCCAGGTGGTATGCGCCAGTATCGTGTCTCCGGTCTCAAATGGCATGTTGCGGATACTCTCACCTTCGAACAGGGTTTCCCCGTCGCGATGCAATGCGACCATCGCAATCCCGTACGCCTTTCGCATCCAGACATCGCGCGCGGATTTTCCAATCAGGTTAGACCCCGGTGGAATTACGATTTCGGCAATCCCGGCCTGGCTTGACGATAAAGCTTCTGAAAAAACCTTCAACCCCTTCTGGATGGTCAGCCCGTAAGTGTCGACGAAATCCTTTAAGTGCGCGGGTGAGCACAACACACCCAGCGCAGAGTCAGGGTCGATTTCGACATCGCGCGACAAATCGCCCCGGCTGGAACGCATGCTGGCGCCGGCGGACTTGATTGCAATGATGCGGATCTTATTGGCGGATTCAATATCGTCGAGCACCTGCCCTACCAGCGAACTGCCCTCTGGAACCAGCACTTCGAACAGCAGGTAATCGACGCCATATACTTCTTCGAGGTACTTGGTGCTGCCGGCAGCGGCGCTCACCGAGTCTGTGGAGACGCTCGGTAATACGTATTTGCCGGCAACCACAAAATAAATAATGCCGGTCGCAACCAGTGCCAACCCGATCGGGGTGACCGAGAACAGGCCCCAGGTCTGCATTTGCTGATCCGGTGGCAGCGCGACGTTCGAAGTCAGGATCAGGTCGTTCAGCAGGATCAGGGGCGAGGAGCCAACCATGGTGACGGTACCGCCGAGGATCGCGGTAAAACCCATCGGCATCAGCAGGCGTGACATCGGTACTCCCGAACGCGATGAAATCCGGCTCACTACCGGCAGAAATAAAGCGGCCGCTCCCACATTCTGCATGAATGAGGAAATGAGGCCCACGGTGCCGGAAACGATTGGAATAATACGTTTTTCGGAGGTCCCGCCAAGCTTTAATATGAATCCGGCGAGCTTGCTCATCATCCCGGTTTTGTCGAGACCGGCGCCGATGATCATAACCGCGATAATCGACATCACCGCGTTACTGGCGAAACCGTCAAACAGATGTTGAGTATCGACCAGTCCCTGCTCGAGACCCATGGAGGAAGCCAGCAGCGAGGACAGTCCGAGTAATACCATGATTGTAATCGCAGCTTCGTCAACGTTAACGATCTCGAATACGAACAGGTAAACCGTAAACAGTAATATGCCGCTGACCCAGGCGATATCGACACTCGGCGCCTGCCCGGTAATATACCAGCCGAACAGAACGAAGATGATCCCGGCAAACCATTTTGTGCTGCGCAGTTTTTTGAGTTTGACTTTTTTAAGTCTTACCCGGAATATTCTTGATAACTTGCTCAAGTGTTGGTCGAATCCCCAATAAATCCATTCCAGCCAGGTTTCCGTGCTGGGCTCTAAATCTGTGTTGCAATTCTGTTTGAAGCTAGCCTGGAAAATCCATAAATCTGCACGATCTCGCTAGTCTATTGATTTCACGGGGAATATTTCCTCAGTCACTCGTATTTATGAATACGAGACTCCTTTCGGTTGTTCCCTGTGAAATCGATATGCTGCGCGATCTTTGCGCAGTTTTATGAAATTTCCAGGCTAGCAGCACCAAAGAATTTTAGCGCTGACGAGACGAGACAGGAATATCCCGAACAGTGTACACAATATTACTTTGCGCTAAAAGGTGAAGCCCGATAGTAATGGTTTATAGAGTCATCGCGAAGCTTTGTGAAAGAAGATAGAATTCGTATTCCACACGCTGGCTCTGGTTTGGGTTTTGTCGATGTCCGAATAATCGGTGATAGGTTTCGCAAATGCCTCGGCGGCTACGCCGCCTGCGGTTTACTTCGCGAAACCTATCACCGATTATTCGGACATCGCAGGATGGGTATGACGATATTGGCGAGCTTAAGAAAGTGCTATTGGTGAGAGTTTTGTCGATTATCACAGTCCTGTTGCTATCCATCCCGAACCTGTTTGCGGCTGAGTGGGTAAACAGGCAACTTGAGCAATTGCTTGCGGCCGAACGCGCGCCCGACGGGGTGGTGTTCGAAGTGATGGCCTGGCAAGACCATAGCTGGGAATGGGTGGTGCCGATGTTGCAGGAATATGTCGAGCGGCTACATCACAAGTACCCGGATCTGGACGTTGCATTGGTTTCACAGGGCGCGGAATTGTTTGACCTCGCGCGCCGTGCCGGGATGGAAGATTCACCAACGCTACTCCAACTGGCCAGGCTCAATGCCGCGGGTCTCGAAATTCATATCGATGGGGAGTATGCGCGCTGGAAACGTCTCGGCACACAGGATTTCCTGGATTTCGTCGATGTCGCCGAAAGCGGCGACGCGCAGCTCGCCGACTATATCAAACTAGGCTTCGCACACGTCAGACTGACGCCACCGGATTCAGTATTAGATGAAGTTAATTGATAGCCATTGCCACCTGGACGATGATCGCCTCGACGATTGCCGCGAAGCGCTTGTTGGTGAGGCTGCCGCCTGTGGTGTGACGCGCCTGATCGTTCCGGCCACAACTGCTAACCGTTGGGAAAAAGTGAAGCAGGTTTGCGATCGCCATGATGGGCTATATCCCGCCTATGGCTTGCACCCGATGTTTGTCGAGCAACATCAGGCGCTCCATTTACGCGAGCTTGACGAGTGGCTTGAGCGCGAACAACCGGTCGCGGTCGGCGAGTGCGGCATCGACTTTTTTGAATCGCGTATCGACGAGAAGTGGCAAAAGCAATTGTTCACCGAGCAGTTGCATCTGGCTGCCAATCATCGCCTGCCGGTAATCGTGCATGCACGAAAAGCGATGGATGAAGTCACCAGCCTGTTACGCAAGCATGCCGGGTACGGCGGTGTGCTGCACAGTTTTTCAGGCAGCCTGCAACAGGCCCAACAATTGTTCGATCTAGGATTCAAGCTCGGCATCGCGGCAACCGTGAGCTTCGAGCGTGCGCAAAAACTGCGTGCCGTGGTTGCGGCCATGCCAGACGCTGCGCTACTGATCGAATCGGATGCGCCCGATCAACCCGGCGCCAATCATCGAGGCCAGCTCAATCGTCCGGCCTTCATCGTTGAGCATCTGCAAACCATGGCCGAGCTGCGCCAGTGCGACGCCGGGGATCTCGCTGTCACACTGACCCGGAACACCGAGTCCCTCTTCAAACTATAAAAAGATACTGCCGGAATTTGCCTCAACGACGATGTCAGTGCCGTCCTCGTCACACTTAATTTTTCTCGTCATACCTCAATGGCACTTAACCCGGACATTTCATGAACTGCCGCGATGATTGCGTAGGACTTAGTTTCCTCGGGAGATTTTCCGAACAAGTGTCGGACCAATGGATCCGGCCGACTGAGGAAGGTTCCTGAGGAAACAAAGGTCAAGCAAGGGCGCGAGCACGTTTATGAAATGTTCGGGTTAACTTTAGCTCGCAATTATCGTCATATCAATCCGGCTTTGAGATTTAATCGGCATGACTCTATTAATGTGTGTGGGTCAAGTGGTGGTGATTGTGAATGACTCGTGCATCAGGGGGCCGCTATGTTCGGCGTCGGCGTAATTCTGTTCGTGGAAGCTGACGTGATTGTCGTTATCAAAGATCACCACGCTGCAGGCGCGGGTGCCATACTCCGGCGAGCGGATGAAGCGGCTCGACAACATGCGCTCGATATCGAGCGGCACCCCGGTACTCGGCAACTCATGGTCTTGCGCCACCCGGTGATCTGTGAGAATTTCCATCAGCTGCGACGCATCGACACGGCCGCCAAGCAATGATTCGAGTTCCGCCTTGCCCGAACTGAGCTTGGGCCAAGATTCGTCGAAAAGGCCGTTACTGATGCCGTAGATGCCGGGTTCGATGGATCGTATTGCCTGGCCTCGGTTGGAATAGAACCACAATTCTTTCAGATTTCCGAGCAACAGGTTGAATCCGGCGTAATCCCGGTCATGTGGTACCAGATTGCCCAGGTAATGCTCTGCGGGATTGTCGCCGGCGAGATATTCGCGTGTCAGATCGCCACGGGTTTTCATGCCGGGACTCCTGCCGCCGGCTTCTCGCACATTGGTGACCGCCGCTATGGCGCCCTTGTGATTGAGCCCGAGCCAGGTGCCGCCCGCCTCGAGGTCGCGTCCGGCAAAGATGTCGGCATCGTCCCACCAGTGCGCGTCGCGGGATGGTCGCGCGTAATATTCATCGCGATTGGCGATTAAGATCAACGGGTAATCGGTGTGCTGGCGGTAGGCGAACAGGATCAGGCACATGGTTATCTACCCGGGAGGCGGAACTACATTCACGTCGCAGGCTGATCAATAATCGGCAGCGGCTGATGATTTATCGCGGCCTCGAAAGATGTCAGGCGCTTGTAAACCGACAGCAACTCAACGATTGTCGTCCATGAATTAACCAGGTATTGAAACGAATTGCTGACCTGGCTGAAAGCGGTCAAAATTTGTTGCAAAATGCCAAAGGTAATGGCACCTGCGGCAATTGTTGGTATCAAGAGCACGTATACGAAAATATTGTCAGCCTGTATATACAGCATGCGCGCAACATTAAAATACATATAGTGGAAGTATATTCGAAAGTAGTTTTTGCGTACGTTGGCAAACAGCTCTTTAAGTGTCGGGGGCTGGGCGCGATCAACGTCGTCCTCACCGTATACCAGCTCTTTACGAAAAGCGGCCTCAACGCGTTGGTTTTTAAAAAACAACCCGGGCAACTTTATACCGACTAGCGCTAACAAGCCGGTGCCAAAAAACGACCATACCAGTGAAGAAACGAACAGGGGATGGGCAATTGTTCCGACGATGGGTAACTCTTTTACATAATCTGAAAGGGCCCAAAGTACCGGCAAAAAAGCAAATAACGTCATTACTGCATCGACGATCGAAACCCCCAGACTTTCCATGATATCAGCAAAGCGCATGGTATCTTCCTGAATGCGCTGGGATGCGCCTTCGATTTTCCGAACCGTCGCCCATTGCGCGGTGTAGTATTCATTCATTGCGGTACGCCAGCGAAAAATAAAGTGGCTTACGAAAAATCGGGTAATCACGAAAACGAAAATGGCGAGAAATGCGATTTCAGCAAAAATGAGTATAAGATCGTATAGTTCAGCTGAAACAGACGAGATTGTTTCGTCAGACGCTACAACTTCAATCTCGTCGGTTGTTTTTGACGCTGACCCACCGAGGGCGTTTTGAACCAGGTCAAAAAAAGGTCGACGCCAGTTGTTGATGGCGACCGATACCTGCACGGAAAAGTAGGTAGAAAACAAAATAAGTATCGAGCCTCCAATCGACCACCATTGCCACCGGTGGTTTGCAAGCTTGAACCAGAATGCCGCGAATAGAGCTGTGCAGGCGAAGTAGTAAATATAAAATAGCAAAAAGGAGTCAGTTACAAAGTGTCCCAATCCGATAACCGGTGTTGACGATGAAAGATCAAAGCCTAAAACCGCACCAATTTGCTCGTTAAATCCATACCAGATAAAGCTGCAAACGGCTGAATAGGCGACAACAGAAGTGAAGAATAGCCTGGGGTTTGGGAAAAAGGATTTAAACATAAATTAGTTCTCTTTCATGTGGTGAGCGATGGTAGTACGAAAGGGGTTATAGACATTGCATATATCTAATGATTCAAACTGAATCAGACGGGTTTTCGGCAAGCAGGTAAGGCTGGATCAATCTGCACATCATTTCGATATGTGTATCGCGATCGTTGAGGGCGGGGATATAGCTGAACTGTCGGCCGCCCAGGACGATGAATTCGTTCTGGTATTCAAGCTCAATTTCATCCAGGGTTTCGAGGCAGTCGCAGGAAAAGCCGGGACAGATCACATCGACTGCCTTGACGTCACGCTCAACCAGCCGATGCAGCACCTCCGAGGTATAGGGTTGAATCCAGGTTTGCTTGCCGAAACGTGACTGGTAGCCGATCGACCAGTCGCTGTCTCCGAGTTCGAGTTTCGCGGCCAACAGGTTTGCGGTTTGTTCACATTGCCGCTGGTAAGGGTCGCCGCGGTCGATATTCGCCTGGGGCAGGCCATGGAAAGACATCAACAGGTGTCGCTGTCCCCGCCGCCAGTGCTCGCGTACCGATTCTGCGAGGGCGTCGATGTAGGCCGGATGATCGGGATAGGATTCGATAAACTCGACTTCGGGTGTATAGTCGAGCTCGCGCAGCGACTTTTGCAGGTGCTCGTAACTGGTGGCGGTGGTCGTAACCGAGTATTGTGGATACAGCGGTAGCAGGATCAGCTTTTCGACCCCGGCGTCGCGCAACAGGCGCAATACCGACCGATAGGAGGGATTGCCGTAACGCATCGCGAGTTCGACGTGAGCGCGTTCAAATAATTTTCCCTGTAACGCGATTCTTTGCTGATTGGAAATCACCAGCAGCGGTGAGCCTTCATCACTCCAGACGCGACTGTATGCCTGCAGAGTCTTGCCGCTGCGCAACGGCAGGATGATCCCGTGGAGCAAAGGCAACCAGAAAATCCGGGGCATTGATACCACCAGTGGATCCGATAAAAATTGTGTTAAAAATTGCTTGACCGAAGCGCGCTCGAGGCGATCCGGGGTACCAAGATTGGTCAGTAGTACCGCGGTGTTAGCGGACATCGCGCGCTGCTCTGGTAAAATCGCGGTCAGTTTAATCGGCGTATCCGATAAAGTCACTGCGAATCAGGCAGCGGTATATTTTGCAATTCGGGGATTTAGGTATTTTCGATCAATCTATCGTTTTCAATTTAAATAATTATTCGAAATCTTATCGATTCGCACTTGACAAGGGCAAGATATACACATGGATCAGGCGCCATTGGCATCGCGCCCGATTAGTTTCACAGATATCGATCATTTTTTAACCAGGCTGGGTAACTTGTTGATGCGTAAAGGAAAATAAAATCGTTGAAAAAATGATCAATCTAATCAACGACCAGTGGGAATGCGGCTTGCAGCGTCTTATAAGCATTTCATCCACAGACTTATCCACAGAAATTGTGGATAAATCTATTTGTTACCATTTCTTAATAATTTAGCTTTTAATTACTACAAGTAACTTTAACTTTCGCGCTTAAGTGAAAAGCGGAATTCGCAGCTTTATCGAGCTGAGGACGACTCGCATTTCGAGTATGATTCAACTTTTTGTTTGAGTAGCTCGCGTGCCACGACTCCGCTTCGCCCGTTTCGCCCTCGCGCTGCCGCTGCATCGGGTTTTCGAGTATGCGATCGGCGACGGTGATCCCGCGCTGGCGGGCACCCGTTACCGTTTGCCCTTTGGCAACGGGGTTAAAATCGGGGTATTGCTCAGCGCCAGCGGTTTGAGCGAGTTTGATCCCGGGCGCATCAAACCGGTACAGGAACGACTGGACCAACAGGCGATACTCGGCCCGCACATGCTCGCGTTGGTGCAATGGATGTCGGAGTATTACCTGCAACCCATCGGCGAAGTTGTATTCCAGTGTATACCCGGCTATTTGCGCGGTGCGCGCCCGCACCGCGCAATTCGCGTCAAGCGTTGGATTCTTGCCACAACCGCTCCCGATCTGATCGAAGCGCTTAAGCGGCGCTCCCCTCGCCAGTTCGAAATTTGCAAGCTGCTGTTGCAACAACCCTCCGGATTGACCGCGACCCAGCTTAACAAGATCAACGCGAACTGGCATCCGATCGTTAAGGTACTCGAAGCTAAAAATTTGCTGCGCTGGGAATGGCTGGATAAACCCGTGGGCAAATCGCTGACTCCAGATCCACCGGTACCGAGCGACGAGCAAAGCAGGGTCCTCGCAGAAATTGAAAGCCGCTGGGACAGCTTTGCGGTGCATCTGATCGATGGCATCACCGGCAGCGGCAAGACGGAAATTTACCTGCGCCTGATGCAGAAGTGCCTCGCGGCGGGACAACAAGTCATTTACCTGGTACCGGAAATTGGCCTGACCAACCAGTTGGTCGAGAGGGTAGCGGAGCGTTTTGGAGCATGTTTTGCACAGTCTCATTCCGGCCTGAGCGAGTTTCAGCGTTACCGGGCCTGGGATCAATTTCACCGTGGAGAAGCCAGCATCATGCTCGGTACACGCTCCTGTCTGTTTTCACAATGCGACAAGCTGGGGTTGATCGTTATCGACGAGGAGCACGATCACTCCTATCGCCAGCAAGACGGGGTGCGATATCATGCCCGTGACGTCGCCATCAAACGCGCGCAAATGCTCGGAATACCGATCGTGCTCGGTTCGGCCACAGCGTCACTGGAAAGCCTTGGCAACTGTCAGCGTGATTACTATTTTCACTACCGACTTGACCAGCGTCCGACCCGTTTTCCGCCCCCGGTATTGCAGTTGATCGACGTGCGTAACAGCCGTTTCGAGTTTGGCTGTGCCGCACAAACCCTGGGTCGTATAGAGCAGCACCTGGAACAAGCGGGCCAGGTATTGATTTATCTGAATCGTCGAGGTTTCGCGCCGATCGTGATGTGCCACCAATGCGGCTGGCAATCCTTGTGTCAAAACTGCGATGCGCGCCTGACCCTCCATCAATCGCTGCAGTCATTGTTGTGTCACCATTGCGGGTTCAGCCAGGCTATTCCCGAAACCTGCCCGGAATGCGGCCATGACGAAATCAAGCATTATGGTATCGGTACCGAACAACTGGAACAGGGATTGACGCAACGTTACCCGAAGGTTCCGGTGCTGCGCATAGATCGAGATGTTATCGCCTCTCGCGAGGCTTTGAGGTCGCGCTTGAGGCAGTTGCAAACCGGTCAACCCTGCATTTTGATCGGCACCCAGATGATTGCCAAGGGACACGATTATCCTGCTATTACGCTAAGCGTGGTGCTCGATGCCGACCAGGCCCTGTTCAGCGCATCTTACCGCGCCAGTGAGCGACTCGCGCAAACCCTGTTCCAGGTTTCCGGGCGATCGGGGCGAGGTGATCGCAGGGGTGAGGCTATCCTGCAAACCCGATTTGTGGACCATCCGTTTATGCAGTCACTGGTACGACAGGACTATCGCGAAATTGCAGTGAAGTTATTGCAGGAACGGCGCATGCTCGGGTTTCCACCCAGTGCGCGGGTAGTGATGTTTCGCGCTGACGCGATCGAGCTCAAGCAGGCACTCACCAAGCTTGAAGAAATCAAAGTTATACTGGAATCGACCCGGCATATAGATACCTTGTCATGCATCGGGCCGATGCCCGCCCTGATGACACGGCGCATCGGTCGTTACCGTGCGCAGTTGTGCCTGCTGGCAACAGACTTCCAAAAGTTGCGTTCAGTACTGCGACAAAGCATGCCCGCGCTGGAAAAGGTATCCAGCAATGCCCGTGTCAACTGGATCATCGACGTCGATGCCTACGACCTCTAGCCCACCCAAAGTTTGTCTTCGGCGATGAAAGCGACCGGGCCAGAGGTATAAACCGGCAAAGCTAACTAGCGAGTGTAAAAAGATGAGTGGCTCAGGCTGGGCTGCTCGGGTAGAATCCTCGATCATTTTTTCCATCCGTCCGCGAGTTTAGCCCTTGAAGCAAATCATAACCGATCTGATCGCGCAAGCCCTGCTGGAGCTTGAGCAAAACTCACAAATTCCATCGCAACTCGGATCCAGCATCCAGGTAACGCCGGCGCGGAATCCCGGTCAGGGTGATTATGCGACCAATATTGCGTTGATGCTGGCCAAACCAGCCGGTATGGCGCCGCGTGCACTGGCGGAACTCATCGTCGCCAGGTTACCCACGGCAGAAGTGATCCAACGGGTTGAAGTAGCGGGTCCCGGATTTATCAATTTTTTTGTGGAAAGCAGCGCAGGTAACTCCGTGATTCAGCGGATACTCCGGCAGGGTGAAGACTTTGGACGTAGCGAGCTTGGTCAGGGTGATCGCATCCAGGTCGAATTTGTTTCCGCTAATCCAACCGGGCCGCTGCACGTGGGTCACGGTCGGGGTGCCGCCTTTGGCGCGACGCTGGCCAATTTACTGAGCTTTGTCGGCTACCAGGTGCAGACCGAATACTATGTCAATGACGCCGGCCGCCAGATGCATATTCTGGGTACTTCGGTCTGGCTGCGATACCTGGAACTCTGTGGTGAAACTATTGGTTTTCCGAGCAATGGTTACCAGGGTGACTATATCTGGGACATAGCGGCAACTCTGCATCGGGAAAATGGCGAGCGCTTTCACAAGAGCGCCGCGCAATCTTGCGCGGATGTCTGTGCAGACGCACCTGAAGGTGACAAGGAAAAACACATCGATGGTTTGATCGCAAACGCGCAGGCATTGCTGGGCGAGGACGAATATCGTATCGTCTTCGATCTCGCGCTGAATACATTGGTCGAGGTAATCCGCATCGATCTGCAGGCATTCGGAGTTGAATTCGATTGCTGGTTTTCAGAGCGTTCCCTGAGTGACGATGGTTTGATAGCACAGGTAATCGCGCGTTTGCAGGATAACGGGCATGTCTATGAAAAGTCGGGCGCGCTGTGGTTTCGCTCCACTGACTTTGGTGATGAAAAAGATCGTGTGGTACGTCGAGAAAATGGACAGACCACGTATTTTGCCTCCGATATCGCTTACCATATGAACAAGTTCGACCGTGGTTTTGACAAGCTGATCAATATCTGGGGTGCAGACCATCACGGCTATATCGCTCGAGTGAAGGCCTCGTTAAACGCACTCGGTTACGCAGCAGATAACCTCGAAATCCAGTTGGTGCAGTTTGCCAACCTGTTCGAAAAAGGCGAAAAAGTTGCCATGTCAACACGTTCGGGAGATTTCGTTACCCTTAAGCAGTTGTGCCAGGATGTCGGGCTGGATGCGGCACGTTTCTTTTACGTAATGCGTAAGGTCGAACAACATATGGATTTCGATCTCGATCTGGCACGCGAACAGTCCAGCGACAACCCGGTTTATTACCTGCAGTACGCACATGCGAGAATTTGCAGTGTTCGGCGCCAATGCGCGCACAAGGGGCTTGGCGTATCGATAACGGATGCAAACCTGGCGCGCCTGGATAACAGCCACGAACAGGCCCTGGTGAAACAGTTAAGCCGGTTTCCTGAACGTATTGAAGCGGCTGCGAATCGACGTGAACCGCATCAGATAGTTAACTACCTGCGCGAACTCGCCAACCATTTTCACTCCTGGTATAACGCGCATCAATTCATCGTCGATGACACGGAGCTGCGTGACGCGCGCCTTGCGCTGGCGGCGGCGATTAGCCAGGTCCTGTGTAACGGTCTCAAGTTAATGGGTGTTTCAGCGCCCGATAAAATGTAGCGACGCGAATGGCACAAAAACAATCGACATCGCCCTGGATCTGGGTATTGCTGTTGCTGATGCTAACCTCGTTTGTGGCTTTTATCCTTTTTCTGGATCAAAAAATTGTGAATAGCGGATCCAACCACAACCGGCAACTACAATCGACCGGCGGCGAGAATAAACCGACCATCGACTTTTACTCGGTGCTGCCCGAGCGTGAAGTCGAAATTCCGATCTCGGATGAAGACCGCGCCGCGATTGAAAACCCGAGCATCAACAAGGAGACTGTCAGCCAGTCAATTTTGCAGGTTGGTTCATTTCACAGCGTTGGTGAAGCTGACAGCCTCAAGGCGCAACTGGCGTTTCTCGGGCTGGAGGCAAATATCAAATCCGCCATCGTCAACGACCAAACCTGGCATCGTGTCCAGTTGGGGCCCTTTGCCAGCGAAACCAAACTGTCACACGCAAAGAATCTTCTGATCGAAAACAAGATCAAGTACATGCAACGCAGCCAGCCCTGACCCGGGTTAACGACTGTATAGATCGAGTAGAAACCAGTCCGGTACTTGGTGGCGCAAGTCGCCGAGTAGTGCCTCCTGTTGCCGATAGTCGGGGCAGTTAGCTTCGACCAGGTTCCAGTATGCTTTCGAGTGATTGAGGTGGCGGGTATGGCACAGCTCGTGAATCATCAAGTAGGCAACGGTTTTTTTCGGTAGGAATAATAGCTGGTCATTGAGGCTGATATTGCCGCGAATCGAGCAACTGCCCCAGCGGGTCTTCTGACTGCGAATACTCACTTTGTTAAACCCGAGCCCGGTCACGATGGATATTTCCCGGAGCATTTGCGGGAACGCAGCGTGGGCCTTGCGACGTATCCAGGCGCGTAACTCGCGGATTCGATCGATAATCTGCACCGCGTGGATGATGATTTGATCGCTGTCAGGTTCCTCGAACAAGTCTAAATTGCACTGCATGGAATCCGTTTTGTAAATCACCGGGGTTGAACTGTTGTCGAAAGCCAGCCACAGCTGTAACGGCAAGCGTATGGATTGCCGCAGTCGCGACTGTCGCGCCAGTTGATGTCGTACCCAGGCAGCATGTTTTGCCACCAGGCCCGGAACTGCGTTGCGCGGAAAGCGCGGTGGTATGACGACCTCGAGCCCGCCGAACGGTTTTATTTGCAGCCTGGCATAGCGCGCGCGGCTCGATACGCGCAGCTGCCAGTCAAGTTTTGCTGGAAAATACGGGTCTTCATTTTTCATTTCGCACGCAGGCTGGTTTATTTTCGCCTGAGTCTGTATATCACATAAAGCCACTTAAACAGAAACCAAATTGATCTGTTTATCGATAGCAAGCGATGACTTGAAATCGACTACGATTCGATACCTGAGCGAGCGCCGGGTTAATAGCATTGCGCCGCTGCTGCGGGACCGTTAGCCGTCACAGGAGGTTGAAACTGGTCCGACAGACTCCTAGGTCGCAAGTCTCGCTGCGAAGCGTTGGCTCAAGGGGCTGAAGGTCTTGTGCAGCCTGCGTTCGCTGATTAAGTTACGCGCCAGCCCCGGTTGGTCACCCCGCAGCGCGGATTCGATCAGAGTCTGGTTCAGAATATCGCGTTGTGCATGACTGCCACCGAAGCGGTTGGCGATAGTACGTATCGGCAATAACTGGTCGATGGCTTGCCGGTAGTGTTGCTGACCAAACTCGATCATCGCCCGGCAGGTGGCAATGCCCACCTCACGGGCCATCATTCGCGAGTCCCCGGAATTGCCCTCGGCCGCCGCAGTAACCGCTGTCAGCACCTCGTTTGCTTCGTCGTAGCGTCCAGAGCCGACGAACGCGATTACCGCATGTAAATCATTGAAAGCGTAGTAGCCGTTTTCGAGCCCGGTCTTGCGCGCCCACAGGCCGGCCATTCGATCCCAACGTGATCCGACATCGATGCCCTGGATCTGTAATCGCCAGAGAAGCGCGCTGGCGTCGACCATTTGCAATGAAACATCTGAATCCTCCGCTAAAATCCGGGTGTCGTACAATTCCAGGGCGCCGTCAAAATCTTCATGTTCGATATGATACAGAGCCAGGTGCCACCAGTTGTGAAACGCGAATCCATTGTCCGCAGCCCAGTCATTTTCGCGCTCGCGCAACATGATTTGCCCCTCTTCGAAGCGCCCCTGCATTTCCATGACATGCGCCAGCGCGTGAATCGCCCAGGGGTCACGGGCTTCCATTTCTAAGGCTGTCAACGCTATATCTTCCGCCTTGTGGTACTGGTTACATTCTTCGAAACCGAAGGACTGCATGCCGAGGATGTATGAATAGCCCGGTGTCTTTACGTCCCAGCTGGTCATGGTTCGACAGACCCGATCCCGTAAATTGAAGCTATCGCCCCGATAAAAGTCGGTCAGGTGCCCGAGTTGAAGTGCCATCGCGTCGAGTGGGAACTCCGTTAGTACCTGGTCCCAGGTGAGACCGGCCAGGTGCCAGTTGCCTTCCATCCACAGGCGTGCCGCGCGGGTAAGCATTTTTTCACGTGCATTGGCCTTGCTATGGAGCGATTCCGCTTGTTCGATATGGTCTCGAATCGTCGGCAGGTATCGTCGTTCGGTCATCATCAGCAATGCGCTGGCGAAGAATATATGCCCCAATACAAACTCGGGGTCCTGTTCCAGGGTTTCGGTCAGGGTTTCGGTAGGGTCGCCGAAATAGCTGTGAAACTGGAGTAGCGCGGTTTCGAAGTCATCCAGGGAGCGGGGCTTGCAGGCCGAGACAGGAACGCCTCGCGCATCGTTAAAAGAGCCGTTGGATTGTGCCATTTTGCTACTCCTTCAGTATTGACCGAATTTGACGGGGATTCGCCGGCAAAAAGATTTAGCCCTTTTTCGTTAGCACTGTCAATGGCACGCGTTTTCCCCGAAAATACCTGCCATGGAGACTGCAATCGATAATCTGGTGCTGGAGCAAGAAGTGGCAATACGGCTTGTGGTTTTTGCATCCGTTTTCGGCGTCATGTTGATATGGGAACTGTTGGCGCCACGCCGCAGTTTGACCGTGTCCAAATCGATGCGATGGACCAACAACCTGGGGTTGATGGTGTTAAACAGCATCGTTTTAAGGGTTCTGTTCCCTGCGGCGGCGGTTGGAATGGCAGTTTCCGTCGCCGATATGGGTTGGGGCCTGTTTAACCTGGTGGCTTTACCTTTCTGGATAGAGGTCATTGCGGCGGTGCTGTTACTCGACCTGGCGATTTATCTGCAGCACGTGGCGATGCACCAGGTACCCCTTTTATGGCGGCTGCATCGAGTTCACCACGCCGATCTTGATATCGACCTGACCACAGGTTCGCGTTTCCATACCATCGAAATCGTCTTTTCCATGCTGATCAAATGGCTGGTGATTGCGCTGCTTGGTCCGGGACTATTGGCGGTGCTGATTTTCGAGGTTCTGCTGAACGGGATGGCAATGTTCAATCATGCCAATGTCAATCTGCCCGCGGCAGCAGATCGTATACTGCGTTTGCTGCTGGTGACTCCGGATATGCACCGGGTACACCACTCCGTTCTGGTCCGTGAAACCGACAGCAATTATGGTTTTAACCTGTCGATCTGGGATCGGATTTTCAAAACCTATATCGAACAGCCTGAAAGCGGGCACCATAAGATTACGATCGGGATTAGTGAATTTCGTGATTCGAAACAGGTCGATCAACTGCCGGGAATGCTTGCTTTACCGTTTGCCAACAAGTCGTGAACAAGCCGTTGTTAATGGCACAGCGGAGATCGATGCGGGTGCCCCAGGGTGAGTTCAAATTGCTGCGTAATCCGCACAATGACAACCTGCAGGCCTGGGATGCGGCGGATGAATTCCTGTTAAATCATCTAAATGAAAATCAGATGTTATCGCGCCATGCCGGCTTGTTGATACTGAATGACAGTTTCGGGGCGCTATCGGTGGCTTTGGCGACACATCCGGTTTTCTCCTGGAATGATTCTCGCCTGGCGCAACAGGCGCTATATGATAATCTGCTTGCCAACGGTTTCCCCCCCGAGCAGGTGAAAACCAATTCCGGAATTGATTTTCCCGGCGAGGCCATTGATCGTGTGTTGATTAAAATTCCGAAGACGCTGGCTCTGCTGGAGCACCAGCTTTACGCATTGCGACCTTTGTTGCATCGCGATACCCAAATTATTGCGGCTGGCATGTCACGCAGCATTCATCGTTCGACACTGGAATTGTTTGAAAGGATTCTCGGTCCGACCACAACAACGCGTGCCTGTAAAAAGAGCCGGCTCATCCTGGTAGATCGGGATCACTCTCTGAATGAGGGTCAGAGTCGTTTCCCGGACAGCTATGAGTTGCAGGTGGATCGAAACTACCGAATTGTCAATCATGCCGGCCTGTTCAGTCGGGACCGGCTCGATCGGGGTAGTCAGTTACTCATCGAACAAATGCCGATCGATGCGAAATATCGACGTATCGTTGATCTCGGTTGCGGTAACGGGGTGCTCGGAATCATTGCCGCAGCGTTAAACCCCGATGCCGGCCTGTTGTTTTGCGATGAATCCTACATGGCAATCGCCAGCGCGCAGGAGAACTTCAATTCCGCCTTTGGCGGCCGGGCCGAAGTCGAGTTCAGGGTTGGCGACTGTCTACAGGGTGTGGCGGATGCGAGCGCGGAACTGATCCTGATAAACCCGCCGTTTCACCAGCAACATAGCGTCGGAGATGCTATTGCGTGGCAAATGTTCAAACAGGCCCATCGGGTATTGGTAACAGGCGGCGAGTTACAGGCTGTCGGTAATCGCCACCTTGCTTATCACGCCAAGCTGAAGAAACTGTTTGGCAACTGCGAAGCTATTGCCTCCAACAGCAAATTCGTAGTCCTGCGTGCCAGCAGGTTACGCTCCAGATAATCGACCGAAGGAATGGTCTCCACCCGCGGTAACCGGTGACATCGATTCATGCGGGTTAATTTTTGACGATGCTGTTGTCAGGCACCGGGAAGCTGCGAGTTCCCTCGTAAACAATTTGCCAGTCCGGCCCGTTTTTACGCCAGTAGAGTTCTTTGCGCGATTCGAGGTTCAAATTGTTGCTGCGGTAGCTTTGCTGAAACTGCATCAACATCAAATTGTCTTCACCGGGGTAGTTGAAAATATTCAGTTTGCTGTATTCGACTTCGATCCGGGTGTTGTTACGGTTCACCCAACGCTTGTGATCGTCCCAGCGCCTGAAGTCACGCCCGAAAGCATTCAGTCCGGCTTGCGAATAATGCCGACGATACCTGTCGTGGTCGAGGCTTTCCCAGTCGATTAGCCAACTTGATAGCAATTGCATCACCTGCTGGCGTTTGGCCAGCCATTGCTCGCGGCTAATCCAGTTCACCTGCTCCGCGACTACGACCGGGGTATGCCGGCCGGGTTGAATGTATTTGTCAATGTGCAGGAAGTCAGGATTGCTGACGACGATACAGCCGTTGCTGGCCCAGGGAGATCGATTGTAAGTATGGGACGGAGTACCATGAATCCAGATACCACCGCCGGTGCGCTGCTGGCGCAGGTCCCATGCATTCGGGTAGTTGATCGGGAAAGCGCCCGCGCCGTACAGGTCGGGGAGTTCGGCGCCATCGATGTAGCGCGCCACATGGTAGATCCCGATCGGCGTTTTCTGGTCGCCCTCGCGCTGCTTGCCGTAACCTTTTAGGCCGATAGTGATAAAAAAGTCGACTGCAAGTTGCAGGTTGCCGCCCTCGTTGCGGTAAACGTAAATGCGTGAGCTTTGTTGATCGATCAGGATTATATAGGGCTGGTCATCGGCCAGAAACAGTATGTTCTCGGGATACAGGCCCTGGTGCGCCGGGCTATTGTCGTTTTGCCAGCGTTGTTTGATTTCGTAACGGAAGTCGTGGATTGCCCGATCGACCGCGATGCCGGAACCGATTTCAGTCAGCGGTTCAGCCTTGGCCAGTAACAGGTCGGCATAGAGCATATGCCCGAGCCGGCTATGCGGATATTGTTTGATCAGGTCGCGGGTACTGTTCAAAGCCTGCTCGTGGTCGAGACTCTGAATTTCCTTGATCGTTTCGAGCAGGCGTTGTTCATAGCTATCTCCGGGCGGGTCGCCGGCCAGCAGACTTGTGGGTATCGCCAGTGTAAACAGTAAGGTCAGGATTCGTTTCATAAAACGGATAATACGCGCTCTTCAGTAATTTTCCATTGTGAGCCAACCCGACTCAGGCCCAGTCGCTTCGCCACGCGATCACTATAGCGCGCCGATTCGAAGGACTGTTTGAAATCGATAATAGCCTGGTTTTCACTACGCCACCTGATTTCAATATTACTGACTTCGATCTTCAGGGTTCCGGGGCGCATGATACGTTCTCGACGATTCGCAAGCCATTGCTCATGTGACTCGAATTTGGCCCGGTGTTGCGGCGAATAAAAATCGCGGTAGGTTGCAAAATCTTTGTCACTCCAGGCCCGAGCCCATTTTCTGACCTGTTCGATCAACCGGGTTTCCTGATTGGCAAAATTGATCAGGGTGGGTTCGACCGGCCCATTACCTTTAAACTCGGCTGCGGTTAGTGTCTCCAGACGGGTGATCGCGGTCAGTTCAATCTTGTGGGTGTAATTTGCCGCCGCGCTCGATTCACTGACCGCCCGGCGATAGGCTTCGCTGGCAAGACCCTTGTATACCCGACTCAGGTTGTCGTAGGCAATGGCATAGCTGGAATGGGTCTTGATCGCATCGACCAGTAGCTGGCTGGCGCGGTCATAGTCACCGCGTGCCAGGAAAATCATTGCCAGGTTGTTTCGCGGTTCGGGTAGTTGCGGATTATTTTTGATCAGATCCTGGTAGAGCGCGCTGGCTTTGTCAGGCTGGGCGCTCATCTGGTAGGCAAGGGCGGTTAAAAATCGGGCACGCGTATGTTTCGGATTCCGACTTAGCAATTGCTCGCCATCCCGGGCGGCATCGAGGTACTGATTTTGTGCGATCATTCGCTCTAGTCGTTGAATCGAGGTGGCTGCCATAGCCGAGCCCGTGAAGCCCAGGCAAACTAAAATCATGATAAGTTTGTGCATCTATAATATTGAGTTGAAAGAGTGCGCGCGATTATAGCAAACCCCGTTGTAATATCTTTACTCCTTAAATCCGGGTGAACAGGAATTCTAATGCGCCTGTTCCTGGTTGATTCCAGTATATTCATTTTCCGAGCCTGGCATGGCCCCGAACCGGGTCGGCTTAACCGGAAGTTGCAGCCCAATCAGGCCTTTGTCGGCTTCAGCGATTTCATCTATCGCCTGTTGACCGAACAGGCACCCCGGCGACTCGTGTTTGCATTCGATGAAAGCCTGTCGAAATCGGCGCGCAAGAAAATTTATCCCGCGTACAAGGCAAATCGCAGTCCCGCACCTGAGGCACTGAAAAGACAGTTTGACTGGTGTCGGCAATGGCTCGATGCGCTTGGGATTTCCTGTGTCAGCAGCAAAATCTGGGAAGCGGATGATCTGATTGGCTCGCTGGCCCACTACCACGGCTCGGCACGGTTACCGGTTACGATTCTGACCGCGGATAAAGATCTCGCCCAGTTGATAACCGAGCCGGACCTCTGGTGGTCTTACCCGGATGATAAAAAACTTGGTTATCGCGCGATCTGCAAAAAGTTTGGGGTACGTCCGGATCAGATTGCGGACCAACTGGCGCTGGCCGGGGACAAGGTTGACAATATCCCGGGAATCCCTGAAATAGGGCAGAAGACGGCGGCTTTGCTACTGAAAAAATACCACTCAATCGAAAATCTGCGACAGCATTTAAGCGAAATCGGAACCATGAAGTTCCGCTACGCCGCGCGCGTGCAGCGTTCATTGATCGAACATGAAGCGATGCTCGATGTCAGTTCGCGCTTAACCCGCATCAATTGTGGCATAAAAGAAATGCAGGCGGTCGATGCCCGACGCCGACAACCGCAAGTAAAACGGTTGCGCCAAATGATGCAGCAGCAGGCATTCGAAGATACCCGCATGACCCGCTGGTTTGCCTATCTTGAAACCCTGGGGGCCGGCAGTCAGTCGGACTCAGGATAGAGATACTGCGGAGGGGCCATCTTGGCCAGAATTTCCTATCTATTTGGTTAAATATGAATAACTATAGCCAGAGCATTCGCTTCACTCATGGGGCGGGCTGTTCGCCGCAATCGATAGAAAATACCGACTCAAAATGGCTTTCCCTCGATACCACACAATTAGTCCGGCAGACTGCTAGTTCAATAACATGGCGCGCAGCTTACTGTTTAACAAGCCTTACCAGGTGCTGAGTCAATTTTCACCATCGGGTGACAAGCGCACGCTTGCCGACTTTATCGATGTCGGTGAGGTTTATGCAGCCGGTCGACTCGATTTCGACAGCGAGGGGTTGATGCTGTTGACCGACGATGGCGTCCTGCAGGCAAGCGTTTCAAATCCGCTCCACCGTCAGTTCAAAACCTATCTGGCCCAGGTCGAAGGACTTCCGCAACAATCCGCGCTGCAGGCGCTGGCGACAGGCGTGGAACTGAAGGATGGCCCGACCCGACCGGCTAAGGTACAGCCAGTCAGAGAACCCGACTGGCTGTGGTCGCGAAAGCCACCCATTCGCGAACGCAGGCATATCCCAACACAATGGCTACAACTGGAAATCCAGGAAGGGCGTAATCGCCAGGTGCGACGAATGACTGCTGCTATCGGTCATCCGACTTTACGCCTGGTTAGAATCGGTATCGGTAACTGGTCACTGGACGGACTGCTGCCGGGTGAGTATCGATTGCTGTGATCGACTGGCAATCACTCGGCGCCGAACTGGCATCACAACTGGCGTTGCCGCAGGCCGAAGTCATCGCGATACCGATCCCCGGGGGCGATATTAATGAAGCATTCAGACTCGAATCCGGTGATGAGAAGTATTTCGTAAAACTCAATCGTGCCGAGCTGCTGGGGATGTTCGAAGCCGAAAAAGCCGGCCTGGATGCGATTCGACTCAGTCACACGATTCGGGTACCCGAGGTCATGAGAACAGGACAGGATTCCGGCTACGCTTTTATCGTTATGGAGTGGATTGAGCTGGGCGGTCATTCCGATGTCGGGCGCTTCGCCACCGAACTCGCCGCGATGCATGGCAGCTTGGAAGGGCAGTTCGGATTTGAATGCGACAATACCATCGGCAGTACGCCGCAATCCAATAACCGTACTGACGACTGGATCGAATTCTGGCGCTGCCAGCGACTTGGGTTTCAGCTGGAGCTGGCAGAGCAAAACGGTCTGGCTGCGGCCCTGATCGATGCCGGCCACCGGTTGCTGCAGGATCTGGACAAGTTCTTCGACGTCTATCAACCCCGACCCTCCCTGCTGCACGGCGATCTCTGGAGCGGTAATCACGGAACCGACCTGCAGGGAGAACCGGTCATCTATGATCCGGCCTGTTACTACGGTGATCATGAAGTCGATCTGGCGATGCTGGAGCTTTTCGGCAATCCGGGGGCGCAATTTTTCGCCGTGTATGCAGAAAGTTTCCCGATTGACTCCGGTTACACACGACGTCGTGAACTCTATAACCTTTATCATATTCTGAATCATGCGTTGCTGTTTGGCGGAGCCTACCAGGCCCGCGCCCTGCGCATGACAAACAGCCTGCTGAAGGAGTACTAACCCGCATTTGTTACCACCTGCGCCGCTTCTGCAGGGATGATTCAAGTCGATTCGAAGCTGATCACAGCGGTGGGTAAGATGGGATTCTGCTAACGTCTTCGACCTCGACGTGAGCTGCCGCGAGTGGGCACCTGGTGTTGGCCACTCGCCTGGGCCCGCGCGCCCCTGGTGATATCGCCAAGTTCGCGTTGTACATCCTCGATGGTCGGCAACGGGCCGGGTGCCGTATTGTCAAGCGCATGACGCATTGATGCAACATGTTCAGGCGAGGTGCCGCAGCAACCGCCGACGATTCGCGCCCCGGCGTCGCGGGCCATGGTGGCATAGCGCGCCATAATTTCAGGTGTGCCGTTGTAGTGAATTTCACCCTCGATGAATTCAGGAATTCCGCAGTTGGCCTTGGCCACCAGGATCGGGTCGGCGCTGCCATCAGGTTTGCTGGCCTGCATGGTTAAAATTGTCGCTACCGCTTCGGATGCACCGATACCGCAATTGGTGCCGCAGGCGTGTACACCCAAATGTTGATGCAGGCTCATCATGTCAGCGGCGCCAACCCCCATCATGGTGCGGCCGTTAGTGTCGAAACTCATGGTAAACACAATCGGCAAACTGGTTTGCCGGGCGCCCTCGACGGCATACTCGACTTCTTCCTGCGATGACATGGTTTCGATCCAGATGACATCGGCGCCCCCTTGTTGCAGCGCCAGCGCCTGTTCTGCGAAGGCGTCAATTGCATCTTCGCGCTGCAGCTCGCCAAGTGGTGCCAGAATTTCTCCGCTTGGGCCGATCGAACCGGCCACGATGATTTTGCGATCACTTTTGTCGGTAACTTGGTGCAGGATCGAGGCGGCGGCGATATTAAGTTCCGCCACCCGTGCCTCGGCGCGGTGTAGCATCAACCGATAGCGGTTACCGCCAAAACTGTTAGTCAGAATCAGGTCGGAACCGGCGTCGATAAATGCCTGATAGTGTTTTGCAACGCGTTCGGGGTAGTCGGCGTTCCATAGTTCCGGGGCATCCCCGCTTTGCAGTCCCATGCCGAAAAAAGTAGTCCCGGTAGCGCCATCGGCAAGCAGGATATCTTTTTCGTCCAGTAGTTGTTCAAACAGGTTGATCATATCGGTTAAATTCGGCCAGCGTTCAAGGCAAGGGCGGTTTTATGCCACTATTAAACTAGTTTTACAAGGCTTCAGGCGACCCGGCGTGTTTCCGGTTTTCCAGGCAGGTAACCCAGGTTTGGTGCCAGGTTCTTTTCCGCCGCGACAAGACTTAATCCCTCACGCTGTGCATAGTCGACCAGCTGATCGCGATCGATCTTGCCGACGCCGAAATATTGCGCTTTCGGGTGCGAGAAATACCAGCCGCTGATCGATGCCGCCGGCCACATCGCCAGCGACTCGGTGAGGTTGATTCCGGTCGCTTGTTCGACCCCCAGCAGCTCCCAGATAACGGTTTTCTGGCGATGGTCCGGGTTGGCCGGGTAACCGGGCGCCGGACGGATACCGCGGTATTGCTCCTTGATTAAATCGACGTGGTCAAGTGATTCATCACGAGCATATCCCCAGATGTCGGTGCGTACCCGGTGGTGCAGGTATTCGGCAAAGGCTTCGGCGAGACGGTCCGCAAGCGACTTGGCCAGCATCGAGCGATACACGTCGTGCTCGCGTTCGTACTCGCCTACCAGCCGCTCGAGTCCGATCCCGGCGGTGACCGCGAAAGCACCGATGGCGTCGATGATGCCGGCATCGCGGGGTGCGATAAAATCTGCAAGCGACAGGTTGGGACGCTCACCCGGAAGGACATTCTGCTGTCGCAATCCCGTAACCCGGGCTAACAGCTCGCTGCGCTGGTCGTCGGCGTATATTTCGATGTCATCGCAGTCGACGCTATTCGCTGCAAGTAGGCCGAACACCGCACTCGCCTTTACATTTCCGGCAGAAATCCATTCGGCCAGCATCGTTTGTGCATCTGCGTAGAGTTTCCGCGCCTGTTCGCCAAATTTCTCATGCTCGAGTACGCGCGGGAATTTGGCGCGTAATTGCCAGGTTGCGAAAAACGGCGTCCAGTCAATATAGTCGAGCAGTTTTTGCAGCGGAAAATCGGTCAGCTGTTGTATCCCCGGCTGTCGAGGTGGTGGTGGAAGATAGGTATTCCAGTCGGTTTCCAGTCGGTTCGCGCGCGCGGCGGAAAGGCTCAGGAACTCGCGCTTTTCGAGCCTGGCCTGGAAGCGTTCGCGGTATTGATCGTATTCACGCGTCAGTGTCGCCATGAACGATTCGCGACGACTTGTGCTCAATAACTGCCTGGCAACCGCAACGCAGCGTGACGCATCGGCGACGTAGACTACGGGCTGCTGATAATGCGGATCGATCTTGACCGCGGTATGCATCTTAGATGTTGTCGCACCGCCGATGAGCAGCGGAATCTCGAATCCCTGGCGCTGCATCTCCTTTGCCACGTGTGTCATTTCTTCGAGCGAGGGCGTGATCAATCCGGAAATGCCGATCAGATCGGCACCGTGTTTACGCGCCGCTTCAAATATCGTCTCCACCGGCACCATGACGCCGAGATCGATGATTTCGTAGCCGTTACACTGCAACACTACGGCGACGATATTCTTGCCGATATCGTGTACATCGCCCTTCGCGGTCGCGAGAACAATTTTACCGGCGCTGCTGGAAGTGGATTGCTGAGCTTCCATCAGCGGATCCAGCCAGGCTACCGCTTTTTTCATCACGCGCGCGGACTTGACTACCTGTGGTAAAAACATTTGCCCGGCGCCGAATCGGTCACCGACGATGTTCATGCCATCCATCAACGGACCCTCGATCAGTTGCAGCGGGCTTTCCAGTTGTTGCATCGCTTCTTCGGTATCGGCTTCGATAAAGTCGGCGATGCCCTTGACCAGTGCGTGCTTGAGGCGTTCGGTAACCGGCCAGTCACGCCATTCGTCGCGAGCCTGTTCGGTTTCCCGGCCTGGTGCACGGAAATTTTCGGCAATTGCAAGCAGGCGTTCGGTCGCGTCCGGATCGCGGTTCAAGACGACATCTTCGACCGCGTCACGCAGGGTTTGAGGGATATCCTGGTAAATCGTGAGCTGCCCCGCGTTGACGATGCCCATGTCCAGGCCGGCCTGGATCGCGTGATAGAGAAACACCGCGTGGATCGCCTCGCGCACCGGATTATTACCGCGAAATGAAAATGAAACATTCGACAGCCCTCCCGAAACCAGTGTGCCGGGGAGTCTTTGCTTGAGTTTACGGGTTGCTTCGATAAACGCGAGCCCGAAGTGATTGTGTTCGGGCATGCCGGTTGCGATAGCGAAAATATTCGGATCGAAGATGATATCCCCGGCGTCATATCCGAGCTGGTCCACGAGGATGTGATAAGCGCGGGTGCATATCTCGACGCGGCGTTCGACGTTGTCGGCCTGACCCTGTTCGTCAAATGCCATGACCACGACCGCTGCGCCGTAGCGCTGGCAAAGCCGGGCCTGTCGGATAAATTCAGCCTCACCGGCCTTGAGACTGATCGAGTTGACGACTGACTTTCCCTGGACGCATTGCAATCCGGCCTCGATCACATCCCAGCGCGAGGAGTCGATCATAATCGGTACCCGCGAGATATCGGGCTCGGCCGCGACAAGATTGAGAAAATGGCGCATCACCGCCACCGAATCGAGCAAACCCTCGTCCATATTGATATCGATAATCTGCGCGCCGTTTTCGACCTGATGGCGCGCGACTCCCAGTGCGGTTTCGTAGTCCTGTTCGACGATGAGGCGTTTGAATACGGCCGACCCGGTGACATTGGTACGTTCGCCGACATTGACGAACAGCGAATCGGGTTTAATCGTAAACGCCTCCAGGCCCGCCAGACGGCAACCCTGCTCAACGACCACCGGTTTACGTGGCGAGGCTCTATCTATCGCATTGCGCATCGCCTGGATATGTTCCGCTGTGGTGCCGCAGCAACCTCCGACGATGTTGACCAGGCCACTTTCGGCCCACTCGCCGATATGTTCTGCCATGCTTGCCGGAGATTCATCGTAACCACCGAATTCGTTTGGCAGGCCGGCGTTAGGATGTGCACTGACATGACAGTCGGCGATGGCGGAAAGTGTCTCGATGTACTGGCGCAGCTCGGTTGGTCCGAGCGCGCAGTTCAGGCCTACCGCAAGCGGTCTGGCATGGCGGATCGAATGCCAGAAGGCCTCGGTGGTCTGACCCGACAAGGTACGGCCCGAGGCATCGGTAATGGTACCTGAAATTATTACCGGCAGGCGCCTGCCGGTCTCGTAGAAAAGCTTTTCCAGGGCGAAGATTGCGGCGCGCGCGTTTAAGGTATCGAACACGGTCTCGATCAAAAGCAGGTCGGCGCCACCTTTCAGCAAACCCTTCGCCGATTCACAATAGGCGTTGGTTAGTTGTTCGAAGTTGATATTGCGATATCCCGGATCGCGCACATCCGGTGACAGGCTGGCGGTGCGGTTGGTCGGGCCGAGAACACCGGCAACCCACCGGGGTTGCCCCGCTGTCTTGGGTAAATACGAATCTACCGCTTCGCGGGCGAGCCTTGCGGAAGCTTCACAAAGTTCTCCCGCCAGCGCGTCCATGCGGTAGTCGGACAATGCAATCGAGGTTGAATTGAAACTGTTGGTCTCGATGATATCCGCGCCCGCGCCAAGGTACGCTTGATGGATAGCACGGATAATATCCGGCTGGGTCAGGCTTAACAGGTCGTTATTGCCGCGCAACTCCTGCGGCCAGTCGGCGAAGCGTTGCCCACGGTAGTCAGTTTCGCTTAAATTATGTGCCTGGATCATCGTGCCCATGGCGCCGTCCAGCAACAGGATGCGCTCGGAAAGCGCCAGGTTTATGTCCTTATCGATAGCGTGCATTTTTATTTGACTTTTCAGCGATTCAGATTAATATATAAGCATATATTAATATGTTAGTCAAAAAAACATGCAGAACCTGGATACCTTGCTGGTTGGATTACGCGCTGCAGGCGAACATACGCGCTTGCGAATTCTCGCTCTGTGCGCGCGCAGTGAACTCAGCGTGTCGGAACTGACGCAAATTCTCGGACAAAGCCAACCGCGGGTATCGCGTCATCTGAAACTGATGGTCGATGCCGGAGTACTCGAACGCCTGCCGGAAGGCAAACAGGTTTTTTTCCGGGTCTCCGACAATACTGCCGCAGCACAATTATCGCAGGCTCTGGTGACACTGATACCGGATTCGGACCCAGCCTTGAATCGTGACTTTTCACGCCTGCAACAGGTGCGCGACGCGCGGGCGCAAAAAGCACAGGAATATTTTGCCACCGTGGCCGCATCCTGGGATCTGGTTCGGTCGCTGCACGTGACCCAGCGGGAGGTCGAGCAAAGGTTGATCGAACTGGTTGGAGACGAGCCGGGTATCGAACTGCTCGATATCGGAACCGGAACCGGGCGTGTGCTGGAAATTTTGGCGGCGCAGGTAACTCGGGGAATCGGTATCGATTTGAACAATGACATGCTGGCGCTGGCGCGCAGCAATATCGAGCGTGCCGGGTTGACACATATCCACGTGCGTAAGGGTGATATGTATCGTCTGCCGCTCGACGATGGCAGCGTCGATCTCGCGGTTTTGCACATGGTTTTACATTACAGCGACGATCCGCTGGCGGTGCTAAACGAGGCTGGGCGAGTATTGCGACCCGGTGGGCGCCTGATCGTTGTCGACTTTGCCGCACACACTCAGGAAAAACTACGCAGCGAGTTCAGTCACCACCGTCTCGGTTTCTCGGACGATGAGATAGGCCAGTACTTTGAAAGTGCCGGCTACGGCCCAATGGCCGAAATCGAGCAGTTGGTCGGTGATCCTTTGACGGTGAAATTCTGGCAGGCGCAGCAACCTCAAAAACTGCACTCGCTGGAACCGGGAAAGCGCATACAGAAAAAATAATTTTCGGAGTCCTTTATGAACAGAGCACAAGCGATTCGATTTTCCTACGAATTTTTTCCGCCCAGGAGCGAACCAATGACACGCCGACTCTGGCGCGCGGTCGGGCAGTTAGAACGTCTCCACCCATTATTTTTTTCGATGACCTATGGCGCTCTCGGCAGTACGCAAAAGGTCAGCATCGAGTCCGCAATCGCGTTGCATCGCGAATCACCGGTTGCGGTCGCTGCGCACCTGACCTGTGCCGATGCCACCGCGCGTCAAATCGAGCAGGTGGCGCAACAATTTTATGACGCCGGGATACGACGCATTGTTGCATTGCGCGGCGACGCGGCCAGCGATACAAAGCGGGAACCGTTGTATGGCTATGCCACGACTATAGAAATGGTTGGAGCATTGCGCAAGCTGGGCGATATCGATATCAGCGTTGCCGCCTATCCGGAAACGCATCCCCTGGCGGGTAGCGCCCTTGCCGATCTACAGCACCTGAAGGGTAAGCTCGACGCCGGTGCGAACCGGGCCATCACCCAGTATTTTTTCGATGCCGGGTGTTTCCTGCGTTTTCGCGATCAGGCGCAACGCCTCGGAATCGACAAACCGATAATTCCCGGAATTCTCCCGGTACACGACTATCAACGGGTTAAGGCATTTAGTGAGCGCTGCGGGGCCACGGTGCCGGCTTCCTACCGGGAAAAGTTTGCCGCGGTTGCTGACGATCCTGCGTCACAGTATCAATTGTCACTTGAGTTGGCGGTGACGCTGTGTGAGGGTTTGATTCGCGAGGGCGTCGATCACTTTCACCTGTATACCCTGAATCAAACTGATATGTGCCTGGACGTCAGTCTTGCACTGGGCGCAGAACTGAATCCATTGCGTATAATTTCTGCTGCCTAGCCCGGACATTTCATGAACTGCCGCGATGATTGCGCAGGACTTTGTTTTCTCGGGAGATTTTCCGAAGAAGTGTCGGACCAATGGATCCGGCCGACTGAGCAAGGTTCCTGAGGAAACAAAGGTCAAGCAAGGGCGCGAGCAGGTTTATGAAATGTTCGGGCTAGGAGTCTGTCGGACTCCTAGTAGCTTCTTGCTACTGCGTAGTCGGCGAGGAAAATCAGGGCCTGCTTGTATTCGCTGTCATCAAGAGCGGCAATCTGTTGTTTGGCCCTGTCCGATTCAGTTTGAGCCTGGTCGATAGTATATTGCAGCGCCCCGGTTTCGACGATTGCGCGGTTGATTTCGTCGAATAGGTCGGCCTTGCCGTTCTCGATTGCATCCCGAATCAAGTTCTTCTGGCTGGCGTTGCCGACTTCCATGGCACGGATCAGGGGCAGGGTTGGTTTGCCCTCGGCCAGGTCGTCACCCACATTCTTGCCGAGCTCGGCACTTTGCGCGGAATAATCGAGTGCATCGTCGATCAGTTGAAAAGCCATCCCCAGGTGTTTGCCATAGGCCTGCAGCGCTGATTCCTGTTTCGCAGTGATTCCTCCCAGTAAAGCACCAATTTGTGAAGCAGCTTCGAACAGGCAAGCGGTCTTGGCATAGATAACCTCGTGATACCGGGTTTCGCTGGTTTCAGGATTGCGGACATTGAGTAGTTGAAGCACTTCTCCCTGTGCAATGGTGTTGGTGGTATTCGCCAACAGGTCCATGATCGTCATGGATCGAGCGCGTACCATCATCTGGAATGCGCGTGAATAGAGGTAATCGCCTACCAGCACCGCTGCCTCGTTGCCCCAGATCGTGCTTGCGGTCTGTCGTCCACGACGCATTTCCGAATCATCTACGACATCATCGTGCAGTAGCGTCGCGGTGTGAATAAACTCGATTACCGCCGCCAGCAGTGCATCTTCTTCACCCTGGTAATGACAGGCCCTGGCGGCAAGGATTACCAGCATCGGGCGCAGGCGTTTGCCGCCGCTCAAAATGATATGCTGGCTGAGCTGGTTGATCAGTACCACCTCCGATGCCAGATTGTCGGTAATCACCTGATTTACGCGCAACATATCACCATCGGTGAGGCTCTTGAGCGTCTCCAGCGTGAAGGGATGACTCGATGTTACTGCGGCTTCTGACATAGGGCGGAGTATCGCAAAGACACCGCCTGTGATCTAGCCCGCATTTTCTTTATAAGGATTGATAATAATCAATCAGAATCTCGGCAACCTCGGGACGCGAAAATTCTTTTGGCGGCGCGATACCCCGACCCAGCATTTCACGCACCCTGGTGCCGGATAGCAGTATAAAATCTTCCTTGCTGTGATTGGGTGCCTCGTTCATCATTACAACCTTATTCAGTTTGGTCGACCAGGCGGTATGATCGGCGCGGAAGATTTCAATCTTGAGTGCGTCGCCTGGAACTTCGGTATCAAAAATAGTTTGTGCGTCGAAAGCGCCGTAATAGTCTCCGATTCCCGCGTGGTCGCGCCCGATGATGAAATGACTCGCGCCCATATTCTGGCGAAAATAAGCGTGTAATACCGCTTCGCGTGGCCCCGCGTAGAGCATATCGAAGCCATAGCCGGTCACGATTGCGCTGTTTTCCGGGAAATACAGCCGCACCATGGTGCGAATTGCGTTATCGCGTATTTCGGCCGGGATATCGCCCGGTTTTAACTGGCCGAGTAGCATGTGAATAACGAGGCCGTCGCACTGAAGTCGATCCATCGCAATGTGGCATAGCTCTTCGTGGGCGAGGTGCATCGGGTTTCGCGTTTGAAAGGCAACCACGCGCTGCCAGCCGCGCTGCTCGATTTCGGCGCGAATCTGAACCGCGGTCCTGAATGTATCGGGGAATTCGGTTTCGAAGTAACTGAAATTGAGCACCTGAATCGGACCGCTGATCGCGAAACGCCCATGGCCATTGAATGCCGCGACGCCGGGATGTTCCAGCTCGGTTGTGCGGTAGACTTTTTCGGTCATCAGCGACATTTCCGCTTCGCCGACCCGTTCGATCGAGTCAATTTGTTGAATTGCGATCACCGGATTGCCTTCGACATTGGGATCGCGCAACGCGATTCGATCAACCCCTTCAATTTCACCGACAGATTCCACCAGGTTCAGAATCGGCACCGGGAAAAACTTGCCGTCGGAGGTACGCATCTCCCTGGCGACACCGAGCGCATCGGCGAGATTCATGAATCCCTGCAATGGCGTGAAGTATCCGCCTCCCAACATCACCGCGTTGGCCGCCGCGGCCGAACTGATTTCGATTGATGGCAGATCTGACGCCTCTTCGATGAAAGCGTTACGTTTTGCGTCGTCGTAGACGAACAGGGGATTCAGGATGTCTGAGCCGACCGGATTTGTCATGGCAATGTACTGTGTCTGTAAGTTAAACAGAATGTAACGACTGCCGGGAGAGTTCGCAATCGAATCTGGTACTAGCCCCCTGCTCTAAATGCAGTCGAATAAAGCGGTAGTGAGTCGATCAAGGCGCTGCAGGATGCGTGGTTGTCGCGGATCGGCTGCCGGGTTCGATGTCAGCTCGATGATTCTCATACGGTACTTTTGTGCCATGCTTTGGGCCAAAGATGAAGCGGGATTTTCGAAAGTTAACAGGCAGGCGGCCGGGTTTTGGTGAAGCAGATCTTCGATTCGATTCAATTCCCTGAGACCGCCGTGATCGTCGTGTTGATTGTGGATCGAGGCAATCGCTGTAAACCCCGTATCAGCCTCGAAATGAGCGCTGAATGCATGGTCGGTGACATACCGCGGTTTGCGATTTTGCCATTCAAGCCGCAAATTATGGCGCCACTGTTTAATGCTTGCGGCGAGTCGACTGGCGTTTTCCAGGTATTGAACCTGGTGCTCCGGATCCAGTTGCATCAGCGCATCCGCGATAATTTCTGTACTGCGTATCAATAGTTGCGATGAGTACCAGATATGCCCATCGCCATCAGCGATACCCAGTGCGGGCATCAGTTCGAGTAGTCGGGTCGATTGCGGCAAAATCTCCGGCATCCGACTGAACCCGGCTTCGAAGCTTCGATCGACCCAGATTACCAGGTCGGCTTGTTGCAGCAGTCGCATTTGTGACGGTTTGAATGCAAAGTGATGCACCGATACCGGATCGGCTATAATTACGCCGGGCACGGCGACACCTGCCATTATTTCCGCTGTGATTTCTTGCAGTGGCGCAATCGAGGTGACGACACGGACTGCGGGAAAAACAGCGCTGGTTTGCAGGCATAACAGCAGGATTAAATATCGCATTCAGTAAAATTCGGGCTGTGGTTAAGGTTTAGTTACGTTATAATATAACATTATGATGTCTAAACCTAAGCCCCCTGCTATCGCCTTTCGCAATCACGACCATCGTCGGTGTCAACGTCAGTTGTTGTCCGAAGCCCGACGCTTATGCGAAATACGTAAGCTACGCCTGACGTCCCGGCGCCGGCAGGTGCTTGAAATCCTGCTCGGCAGCCACCAGCCGATGGGCGCTTACGATATTCTCGCCGAGTTGAATCGAACCGGTTCCACGGAAAGTATTGCGCCACCGATTGTCTACCGTGCACTCGAATTCCTGATGGCTGAGGGATTAATCCATCGAATCGAAAGCAGGAATGCATTTATATCCTGCGTGGATCCAGGCCATCGTACCGCGGCCCAGTTTCTGATTTGCCGTGATTGTGAGCGGGTTGCCGAAATTGAAAATCGTGATCTTAGTTTGCTGGCCGAGGCCGATAATTTAGGTTTTGCGGTCGACTACTCGATTGTCGAGATCACCGGCCTGTGCCCACAGTGTCAGCAACATGCAGGCTGAACTATTAGTACGGGCACGTAACCTCAGTTACTCGCAGGGAAAACGTCTGATTCTCGACCGCGTCAGTTTCGAGTTAAAGCGTGCCCAGATTACCACGATCATCGGTCCTAACGGGGCCGGTAAGTCGACTTTGACTAATATCGTCAATGGCCTGATAGCAGATTTCGAAGGTGAAATCGAACGCCTTCCCGGTTTGCGTATCGGTTACCTGCCGCAAAAAGTTTATGTCAACACGCTGATGCCGCTGAGCGTCGAGCGACTGCTGCAACTCACCCATGTCGCATCCAGGCAGGAGATCGAGCATGCGCTGGCGCAAACCGGGGTTACCTACCTGAGGCAGCGACAACTGCGCTCATTGTCCGAGGGTGAACTGAAACGAGTTCTGCTCGCGCGCACCACGCTCGGAAATCCTGATTTGCTGTTGCTCGATGAGCCAACCTCGGGCGTTGATGTCAGTGGGGAAATCAGAATGTATGAATTGATCGGTGAATTACGCGAACAATTGCGCTGCGCTGTATTACTGGTGTCGCATGATTTGCACCTTGTCATGTCGCAAACCGATCAGGTGCTCTGTCTGAACCAACACCTGTGTTGTTCGGGATTACCCGAGTCGGTCAGTCGGCATCCCGAATACCTGGCACTGTTCGGCAAGCAGGCAGGCGATTCAATCGCGGTGTATGCCCATCAACACGACCATGTGCACGATATTGCCGACAGTTACGAGGGGCATCAGCATGACTGAGTGGCTGGATGATTTCCTGGTGCGTAGCGTTATTGCCGGGTTGATAATGGTGGCGATTGCAGCCCCGATGGGGTGTCTTATGGTTTGGCAGCGCCTCGCCTTCCTAAGCGATACCCTGGGTCATGCCGCGGTCATGGGGGTCGGCCTCGGGTTGATGCTGGAAGTGAAACCGATATTCGGGGTGTTGGCGGTGGCGTTGTTAATCGTATTTTCGCTAAGCCGGGTAACTCGTTTCGATACCGCGCTGTCCGAAACCACGCTCGCGATAATTTCCCACACCGGGCTTGCCGGTGGCATCATCCTGGTAGGATTACTGCCGTCACAAAGCGTCAACCTGGAGGCGATACTATTTGGTGACCTGCTGGCGACAACGATCGATGATCTGCTGCGCCTGGGGGTAACTACGATACTGTTGCTGTTGGTATTGGCGCATCACTGGCGCTCCTTTGTCGCGGTTTCGGTCAGTCGCGAAATCGCGCAGGCCGAGGGTATCGAAGTCCGCAAGGTTCAATTGCTGATGTATATCATGATTGCGCTGCTGGTAGCGGTGATGATGAAGGTCATGGGCGTTTTGCTGATTGCGGCCATGCTGGTCATCCCCACCGCCGCCGCTCGCCTGTTCAGTCGCAGCCCCGAACAAATGGTACTGATCAGTGGGTTTTACGGTCTTGGCGCGCTCGCCGGCGGCATTACAACCTCTTTCCATTTCGACTGGCAAACCGGCCCTGCCATCGTTGTTGTCGCCGCCATTTTGCTCCTTATTACGCTCGCGATTACCCGATTTTTAAAATCAAGCATCGAGTAACCGAATGATAGTCATCTGCGCGCTTTTCCACCTGTGGGGACGACTCAAAATTGAGTTGGCCTGAAGGTTTGCGGCAGTTGAATTTATTGAATTAGTTAATATGTCTCATCTTCATGGCATCGCTACTAATCGAAAATTTCTTATGCTAAGTTTTGTCGATATATCACTACTGTCCCGTTAACTGAGTTATATTTTGGTGTAGCTGGCGAAAAACCGGGGAGATAGAGTGATTGGTGTTTTGGGGACATGAATATCAATAACCTTCCCCCGTCATTCCGGCGCAGGCCGGAATCCAGTGGTTTCAAGGTCTTACTGGATACCGGCGGTCCGACGCTTCGGTCAAGTCCGGTATGACGATGCCGAGTTAACGGGGCGGCAGTGTTGATATATATTGGTTATTGGGGGTACTCTGCTAGTCGAACAGTCCCTGGATAACCCCGGGTAATTTAAGTATGAGAAAAATTAAATTTATTCTTTGTTTTAGTCTGGCGGCGGTATTGGCCGGCTGTGCCAGCGTCGAAAAAGCCGAGCTGACGTCAGGTGATGATCCCCAGGCAGCGGTTGCCGAAATAACAGAATTGATGCGGCAGGCCGACAATATTCAATCTGATCTGCTGTCCTTTGATCAGTATATGGATGGAAAAGAGCATTTACAGAAAGCTCAGCTGGGATTGTCCGGTAATTATGAAAAGGAGTTTATCCTTGATAATGCGGCCATCGCAAAGACCCATTTTCAGGAGGCCTTAAAACGGTCAAAGGCTAGAAGTACTAAAGCCACCCGCATACTTCAGGCAAGAAAGGCCTCCCTGGAAGCCGGGCTGGTAAACAGCGATGTTTTAGTAGAGGCACTGCTGGATGTTGACGATGACTTACGAGGTGAAACTGACGATTTTGACAGAGCGCTTGAACCCAAAGAATTCTCGGAATTCCAAAAGAAATACTTTTCCCTCGAAGTTAAAGCGGTTCAGTTCAGAGAGCTCGACAGGGTGAAACAGGCCATTCGGGAGGCTTCCGACGAAGATGCAAAAGGTCTTGCGCCGGATACGCTGCGAACCGCGATGCTGGATGCCAACGAAGCCCAAAATTTGATTGCCCAGAGCCCCCGTGATTCCGGGGTTCATGGGTCCAGTGTCGGCAAAGCGGTGGCAAGCGCGGGTTTTTTAACCGATGTAATGGACGTAGTTCTAGGCGCGAAGGGGACCCCGGAGAATATTGCCAAAAGAATCGTCCGTCAAAATAGAGAGTTGGAAAAACTTTCTGAAAATGTCGGCAACCTGACACAAAATCTGGCGACTACCCAATCCAGTTTGATGAAGACGGAGGACACGTTAAAATTACAAAATGAGGCGTTGAAATCAAAAGATGAAGAGTTAAAATCCACCCGATCCAACTTGCTGGAAACAGAAGGTGCGTTGATACTGAAAGGTGAAGAATTGGAGAAAAATTCCACCCAGATCAGGTTTCAAAGAGCGATGGATGAGGCCGTGCGTCAGTTTTCAGATAAAGAAGCATCGGTTTATCAACAGGGAAGCAAGCTTATCTTCAGGCTCAAGAGTATAAATTTTGTATCCGGGACTTCAACCGTTCCAAATGCGTCAAAACCACTACTGTCAAAAGTTAACGATATAATCAAATCCCTCGGTGCCGAAAGGGTGGCTGTAGAGGGGCATACCGACTCTGTGGGCGCTGACGATCTGAATAAAAGGCTTTCGACCAAGCGAGCAATCGCCGTATCAAACTACCTGGCGTCGCTGGCCGGCGGTTACAAGATCGGTTATATCGGCTATGGCGAAACCAGGCCTATCGCTTCCAATGATACGGCAAGGGGCCGGGCGATAAATCGCCGTGTCGACCTGGTGGTAACCGCCAATAAATAAAGGCATTGACCTGCACAATGCCAGCCGCTAGAATTCGCCACCTTTTTCAGTATTGCATCGGAGTAACAATATGTACGCTGTCATCGCCACCGGCGGAAAACAGTACAAGGTAACCAAGGGTGAAGTTCTGCGTGTAGAAAAGCTGGCCGGCGACGAAGGATCGACCGTCAAGCTCGACAATGTGCTGATGGTTGCCGACGGCGCCAAGGTTTCAGTAGGAGCCCCGATGCTCGACAAGGCATCGGTAACCGCAAAGATCATGGCGCATGGTCGCGGTGACAAGGTGGAAATCATCAAGTTTCGTCGGCGTAAACATTCGCGCAGCCGGATGGGTCACCGTCAAAGCTATACTGAAATCGAAGTTACCGATATCAAGGCATAGGGTCTGAACAATGGCACATAAGAAAGCGGCGGGCAGCACCCGCAACGGACGCGATTCCGAGTCCAAACGCCTGGGCGTGAAAAAATTTGGTGGCGAGGCGGTAGTCCCGGGCAATATCCTGGTACGCCAGCGCGGCACCAAGTTTCATCCCGGTGACAATGTCGGTTGCGGCAAGGACCACACCTTGTACGCGAAATCTGAAGGCAAGGTCGAGTTCAGGGTTAAAGGGCGTCACAACCGCACCTTTGTTAGCGTTATTCATTAACCGGTTACGCGTTTAGCAGGATAAGGAGAAACCCCGCCACTAACCCGAACATTTCATAAACCTGCTCGCGCCCTTGCTTGACCTTTGTTTCCTC
>CAZAVY010000006.1:11185-60163 GCA_964488685.1 uncultured Gammaproteobacteria bacterium | reverse complement strand
AGCGGCACCCCGCGGATAAACTCGATGAACCCGACGCAGATGATTCGCAACGCGGGCATCGACGATTGCCGCCCGAGCGCGAGTGCGATGCCGATCGGCAATGAACCGACGATCCCGGTAACGCCGATCACCAGCGTCAGCAGGAAACCGCCGAATTTATCGGTGGGTACGGGCTCGAGTCCGAGTCCGCCAATCAGCAGCCAGGTAATAATCACCGGGGCAGCCAGCGCGAACCAGAGTCCCTGCTTGCGATAGGGGGCCTGATCAAACAGTACCGGGTAAAACGCGCCCAGCATCAAGATGAAAGCGATATTAACCCGCCAGCGCTCGGCGTCCGGATAAAACCCGTAAACAAATAATTCGAAACGGTGTCCGATGAAAGCCCAACAGGCACCGAGTGGCTCGCCCGCATCTTTGGCAATGGCACGACAATGGTTGCGCGAATCGGCCGAGAATACCGCATCGAGGAAAATCCAGTTCATCATCGGCGGTACGATTAGATACAGAAAATAGACGGTCAATGCCGTGATGACAATGTTGGTTGTCGAGTTCAACAGGTTGCCGCGAATCCAGCCGACGACACCGATGGTGTTTGACGGAGGCGGCAGGTCTGGATGGGTACCCGGCAGATAGGTCTGGTCAGTACTCACCTTACCTCTCCACCAACTTCATTTTCTGGTTGTACCAGTTCATAATTGCGGAAATGATCAACGAAAACGACAGGTACAAGGCCAGTACGATGGTCATACATTCCATTTCTCGACCGGTCTGATTCAAGGATATCCCGCCGATCGTGGCGACTATATCCATGTATCCGATCGCTATCGCGAGCGACGAATTCTTGGTGATATTGAGATATTGACTGGAAAGCGGAGGGATAATAACGCGCAATGCCTGCGGAATAACGACCAGTTGCATGGTGCGGTTGGGCTTGATCCCGAGGGCGTAGGCAGCCTCGGTCTGGCCATGGCTGATCGCCTGGATACCGGCACGTACTATCTCCGCGATAAATGCGGCGGTATACAGGGACAACGCCAGCGTCAAGGCGATAAACTCCGGTCTAATTACCAGCCCGCCTTTAAAATTAAAGCCTTGCAGTGCGGCATATTCAAACGTCATCGGTGACCCGGCCAGAAAATATACAACGATGGGTCCCAGGACTATAGCGGCGAGGCTAACCCAGAATACCGGGTACCCCTTACCGGTCTCGTCCTGGATCTTGTGCGCATAACGTTTAAACCACCAGCTAAACCCGACGGCGATCAATAAGGCGATAAATACCGCCCACATTGCCGGCTCAAACAGCGGTTTGGGCGTATAGAATCCGCGGTTCGTCAGGAAAAAGGTTCCATCGACCATATTAATCGCATTTTTCGGGATCGGCAGGGTATTGACCACGATACCGTGCACCAGCAAAATATGGAGTAACACCGGCACATTGCGCACATACTCGATATAGACGTAAACGGTTCTATTGATCAACCAGTTGGTCGACAGTCGCAGTACGCCGAGAACAAATCCAACGATGGTGGCGATGACAACTCCGGTGACTGCGACCAGCAGGGTATTCAATATACCGACCAGGGCCGCTCGCGTGTGCGGGCTTCGCGACGAATATTCGACTAGCGTTTGATTGATGTCATAGTTGGACGGTTCCGATAAAAAACCAAAGCTATATCCTTTGCCGATGGCTTCCAGGTTGACGATCGCATTGTTAACCACGTAAAAAACAAAGGCAAATAACAGCGCAATGGTAATAACCTGGATCGCGACCGAGCGCGTCTCCTTGTCGTTAACCATTCGATATAGAAGAGACGGATTGCCGGATGTATCCGTAGCGCTCATGTTACGTTAACTCCCCCACAAAGAACAGTCATGTCCTGCCCCACCGTGGTTCAACAAAGCGGCGGTTATCAGACCGCCGCTTTGAAATACCAGTGGTTTATCGTACCGGTGGCGAGTACAGAATTCCGCCTTCGGTCCACTGCGCGTTTAAGCCCCGAGCAAGGCCCAGCGCCGTGTTAACACCGATATTGCGCTCAAATATTTCGCCATAGTTACCGACCGCGGAAATCGCGCGAACCGCCCATTGCTTGTCAAGCCCAATCATCGAGCCAAAGTCGCCCTCGGTTCCGGCAATTCGATTGATCGACGGATTGTTTCCGGCTGATTTCGCATGCGCCGCGATGTTGCCCTGGGTAATACCGATTTCTTCCGCAGCAACCAGAACGTTTAATACCCAACGAACCACGTCGGCCCACTGATCATCGCCCTGTCGAACCGCTGGTCCGAGCGGCTCCTTGGAAATTATTTCCGGGAGGATGATATGAGCATTGGGGTGCTCAAAGGAACTGCGCGTGGCCGCGAGACCCGATGCGTCAGTGGTATATACATCGCAACGACCCGCCAGGTAGTTGACCTGTCCTTCTTCGTTGGTTTCGATCGTCACGGGTTCATAACTCATGCCATTGGCGCGGAAGTAGTCGGCGAGGTTCAGCTCGGTCGTGGTACCGGTCTGAATACAAACCGAAGCACCGTCGAGTTGGCTTGCCGAGGTTACGCCCGAAGCCTTGGGGACCATAAATCCCTGACCGTCATAGTAGTTAACACCGAGAAAAGTCAGTTTCAGGTCCGCATCACGGCTCATGGTGATCGTCGTGTTACGATAAAGCAAATCACCTTCACCCGAGTTCAGCACGGTAAAACGTGTCTTACCTGTGGTTGGCACAAACTTGACCTTGTTGGGGTCGCCCAGTACTGCAGCGGCGGTAGCACGACAAAAATCAACGTCGAAACCTGTCCAGCGGCCTGAGTCATCAGGTGCGCCAAACCCGGCAACACCGGTGGTTACGACGCATTTCAGCTCACCCGCGGCCTGTACGTCTTGAAGCGTACCTGCATTCGCGACACCTGTTGTTGATGCAAGTGCTACGGCTGCCGATACTGCCAGCGTTTTAAAAAGTTTCATTGGTCACTCTCTCCAATTGTTATTACTCAAATGATTACCAACTCGGTTTTCGGGGGCTTACTGCCCTTTATTTTAACCGTGATGGCAGATAAGGAGTTTTATTCTGCTCCGTTCACGAAAAGTAACATAACCGAAGCTTCCCGCCAAGAAATTGATAGCCTGCTTTGACGGTATTCATAATCTATTTCAATTAAGCTCGAGCCTCGATATCGGTATAACCCGAAACGTAAAGGGGACAGATCTCAATGGCACTTACTTAAGCAATTAACCCCGTGATAATCGCTCTGGTCGGGAGAGGTCGGATGATTGGGGGAAGTTTTTGCGAAGTAAACCGCAGGCGGCGCAGCCGCCGAGGCATTCGCGAAAACTTCTTCCAATTATCCGACCGTAGTCGGACTCTGGATGCATCAGTGTTTTGCTATACCCTGGCCAGGGTTTTGGCTTAAGTAAGTACCATTGGGGACAGATCTATTTTCCTAAAATAATGGATCTGTCCCCTTTTCCGGTTATCAGTTGACCTGAATCTCGGAAATGCCGAGTTTACCGGCATTGCTGCCGATTTCTTGCAGTTGCATCAGCTCGCCCAGGTAATAACCCTGCGCATAATCAATTCCCATCAACTTCAGCTTTTCGAAGACGGCGTCACTATCAACACTCTCGGCAATCGTCTTGATATCCAGCAAATGTGCCATCGAATTTATCGACTCGACCATGGTGCAATCAATCTCATCACTGCAAATGTCACCAATCAGATTGCCGTCGATCTTGATATAATCCATCTTCATGTCTTTGAGCGCGGCAAAACTGGCCAACCCGCTGCCAAAGTTATCGAGTGCAAAGCTGCAGCCAATCGCCTGTAACCGCTTAAGCAGTCGACCGGCATTGGCAAGATTATGATTCAGTGTGGATTCGGATAATTCGAAACAGATCTGCTGCGGTTTGACGATTGATTTTTCGAACATTTGCAGAATGAAATCAACTAATGAATCGTCGGCGATCGACGACGCTGACAGGTTCAGGTTTAACACCAGGTCGGGATTCTGCATGAATATATGCGAATAGACCCGGAATACCTGGTCGATAACCCAGCGATCAATTTGAGGCATCAGGCCGTAGCGCGACGCCGCCGGTAGAAATGCACCCGGCGGGATCACATGGTTCGAAGGGTCCAGCATACGCAATAAAATCTCGGCGCGGGTATGCACGCGGGTAGATTCGGGATCGAGAGAAATAATCGGCTGGTACAGCAACGCAAACCTTTCACGCTCGAGAGCATCGCGAATATCTTTACGTTGTAGTTTCTCGCCGAGCGGCCGGGTTATCTCCGAATCGGCTTCACAATGCGTAAAGGAGCAGCCCCGGCCCATATCTTTAGCGATATAGCAGGCCTGATCGGCATCATGCATAATTTGTTTGCACGATATGGAATCGGCAACTATCGGAACGATGCCGATGCTAACGCCGACCTGATAGGTTTTCTGATCCCAGACGAAACGGTATTCACGGATTACGTCTATCAGAATATCGGCGACTTTACCGGCTTTGGAGAGCGGGCAGTTTTCCAACAGCAGGCTGAACTCATCGCCGCCGAGACGCCCGAGCGTGTCGCGTCCCCGCAGCTGAGCGGCGAGTAACGATGATATCTGTTTCAACAGTTCGTCGCCGGCTACATGACCCGCGGTATCATTGACGATCTTGAACTGGTCGAGATCGAGAAACAGTAGTGCATGCGTGTTTTCGAAGTCCTTTGCCGATACCAGGGCCTTGTCGAGCCTTTCCTCAAACTCGACGCGGTTGACCAACCCGGTCAGTGGATCGTGGGTCGCCTGGTGCGCCATCATTTTCTGCATGCGGCGCGAGTCGGTAACATCTTTGAACACCAACACCACACCAATGCTGTTACCCCGGGCATCAATCATCGGGGCAGCTGTACCCTGAATCGAAAAACGCTCACCATTGCGTGCTACCAACACATTATCGGTTTTCGGCGCAATGATTCGTTTCTCCGACAGACAGCGTTGTACCGGGTCAGGAATTACCACCCCGCTTTGCTCGTCCTCGAGGTGTAGCACCGCTTCCATCGACAGGCCCATCGCCTGGTGGTAGCGCCAACCGGTCAAAGCCTCGGCAACCGGGTTCATGTAGTCGATGCAACCCTGATTATCAGTGGTCATGACGCCATCACCGATCGAGTGCAGACTTATCTGCGCACGCTCCTTTTCCATCAGGGTTTCACCCAGCGAGAGTTTTCGCTCGAGTTCAGCTGCGGCTCGCACCGCAAACAGTTTGATCACGTGGACATCGCTTTTTTCAGGATAGAGCGCGGTTCGGCTGAATCCGGCCAGCACCCCGATTTGCCGACCCGACGAATCCTGCAGCTTGACCGCAAAGAATCCACAGGCATTAAAACGCTGCTGCAAAAATTCGGCTCCAGGAAACAGATCACTGGCCGAATTTTCCATGTACCAGAAGCTCCCGCCTTCACCACAGGGGCTTTGTTGCAGGGAAATAACATGATTCATGATGTAACCGCCATCACACCAATAGGCCAAAGTCTGACAGGTCTGTTGTTCGTTACCGACACTGGACGCGAGGAATACCGCGTCAATCTGCAGAAATTGCGCCAATTCCCGCACCAGGGCGTAAAAGTAGGTTTCTGCGGTAGTTCCAATCGTAGATTCGATCAACAGGTGCAGTCGATCACGGCGAAGGTCCTGGTTGCTACGCGCCTTTTTTTCCGCACTGTGCTTAAGCCAGTGCCAGGTAGCCCCGACACTGATAAGCGCGCAGACGGCAGCTAGTAAAATTGCTTCGACCATATTTGAATTGGCTGAGGTCCGTATTCCCGAAGTATAGGCAAGATTTCGTTAAATTGGGTTTGGGCGCAAGATTTATTCGCTTGCATCGAATAACGCCTTTGCCTAACCTATGACGCTACCTAAATTCCGCATTTTCGATCTCACCATGACCGGTAAAAAATCCGCATCCAGCAAACCCGATCCCCGTAAATATTCATCGCTGGTCGTCGATGGCGTCGAACGCGCACCCAGTCGCGCGATGCTGCGCGCAGTCGGGTTTGACGACGCTGATTTCAAGCGGCCACAGGTTGGAATTGCCTCAACCTGGAGCATGGTAACACCTTGCAATATGCACATCGACCAGCTCGCGTTGAAAGTAGCCGAAGGCGCCAATGCAGCCAACGGCAAGGCCGTGGTTTTTAACACCATTACCATATCTGATGGCATTTCAATGGGTACTGAAGGCATGAAGTACTCGCTGGTATCGCGCGAAGTCATCGCCGATTCAATCGAAGCGGTCACCGCTTGTCAGGGTTTCGACGCTCTCGTAACAATCGGTGGCTGTGATAAAAATATGCCCGCCTGCCTGATGGGGATGGCTCGCCTTAACCGACCGTCGGTATTTGTCTATGGCGGCACCATCATGCCGGGGTGTCATAAAAAAAAGCCGACGGATGTGGTCTCGGTGTTCGAGGCGGTCGGCGCGCATGCGCAAAACAAGATCAGCAAGAAAGAGCTCAAGGATATCGAATGCAGCGCTATTCCGGGCCCGGGCTCCTGCGGTGGCATGTACACTGCGAACACCATGGCTGCAGCGATAGAGGCGATGGGAATGAGCCTGCCCAACAGTTCTGCGCAGGCCGCGATTTCGAAAGACAAGACCCGGGACTGCATCGATGCCGGTAAAGCGGCGATGCGCCTGCTGAAATCGAATATCCGCCCCAGCGATATCATGACCAAAAAAGCCTTTGAAAACGCGACTACGGTCGTCATCGCGCTCGGGGGTTCAACCAATGCAGTGTTGCACCTGTTGGCGATGGCTTCGGCGATTGGCGTCAAACTCAAACTCGACGATTTCACCCGCATCGGCAAACGCGTGCCGGTGCTCGCCGACCTGCGCCCCAGCGGCAGGGCGATGATGTCTGAATTGATCGAAATCGGTGGCATCCGGCCATTGATGAAAATGTTGCTCGACGCGGGGCTGCTACACGGCGACTGCCTCACGGTCACCGGTAAATCACTGGCGCAGAACCTGGCAAAAGTGAAACCCTATCCCAAAACCCAGAACATCGTGCATGCGCTCACCAATCCGCTAAAAAAGGATAGTCACCTGGTTATTCTGCGCGGAAACCTCGCGCCCGCGGGCTCAGTCGCCAAAATATCGGGTAAAGAAGGATTGACCTTTACCGGCAAGGCACGTGTCTTCGCGTCCGAAGAACAGGCATTGAAACAGATTCTCGACGGCAGCATCGGCAAAGGGGATGTCATCGTGGTACGTTACGAAGGCCCGATAGGCGGCCCCGGCATGCGTGAAATGTTGTCGCCGACTTCAGCCATCATGGGCAGGGGACTGGGCAAGGATGTTGCCTTTTTAACCGATGGCCGTTTCTCCGGCGGCTCGCATGGATTCGTGGTCGGTCATGTAACGCCCGAGGCTGCCTTGGGCGGACCGATTGCCCTGCTCAAAAATGGCGACATCATCACCATCGATGCCGAAAAACGTGAAGTTAACGTCAAGCTGAGCGATGCCGAACTGCGGCGGCGAGCAAAAAACTGGAAGGCACCCAAACCACGTTACCGGCGCGGCGTGCTGGCCAAGTACGCGCGCCTGGTCAGTTCCGCTTCCGAGGGTGCGGTTACCGACCTGCCGGATTAGATATTAATAAACCAACGTCGCATTCTGCAGCAACCGTTATCCCGGACTTGATCCGGGGTTCATTCCAGTGCCTCACAGGCATAGGTATCAATAGTGCTACCGGTGCCATACATGGATTCCGGCTCGCTGGCCGCAATGACGCCGGATGAATAATCGACTGCCGGCAACCCGCGATATGATCGGCAAATTGATCGCGACCCCGTCGGTTAGTTGCGTGCATGCCGATATGGACATGAGTAATCGCGGTGTTATCGATGTGCTCGCCGAATGGAGCGAAAACCTCGGATTCAGCGTCGAGATACAAGTGATCGATGACCGAAAAAGTAATCTGATCGCCCGGGCTGGTAGCGGTAGCGACGGCTTGGTACTGTCGGGCCATACCGATACCGTTCCCTGCGATCCTTCACTTTGGTCCAGCGACCCCTTCGTTGCACAGGAGAAGGACGACCGCATTTACGGGCTCGGCAGTTGCGACATGAAAAGCTTCCTGGCACTCGCGCTTCTGGCGAGTAGCAAGGTGAACTTCGCCAGCCTCAAACGCCCGCTCACACTGGTGGCGACCGCGGACGAAGAAACCACCATGAGCGGGGCCAGGCTGATTGCAGATAACGGCCAGAAACTCGGACGCTTTTGCATCATTGGCGAGCCCACCGATCTGTCCCCGATTCGCCAACACAAGGGCAATTTGACCATGTCGGTCGATTTTCTGGGCCAATCCGGACATGCGAGCGATCCTTCACTTGGCAACAACGCGCTTGAGGGCATGTACCAGTTCATGACGGTTCTGTTCGCCTACCGCGACCAGATCCAGCAGCAATACAACGATCCCGCTTTTACCATTCCTACGCCGACCATGAATCTCGGTCACATTCATGGGGGCGATAATTCGAACCGGATCTGCGGCGCCTGCAAGCTGCTGATCGATATCCGCTTCCTGCCCGCGATGTCGTTCGCAGCATTGCAACAGGACCTCGAGCAAATGGCGTCCGAGGTAGCGCAGGCGCGCGGCCTCGGCGTGAACACACAAACTTTCGGTGACGGCATGCCGGCGATGGACACCGACGAGGCCAGCGAAATAGCACAGTACCTGACCCATATTACCCAAAAGAAAACCAGTAGCGTCGCCTTCGGCACCGAGGCCCCTTACTTCAACGCAATGCAGACCGAAACCATCGTCATCGGTCCGGGTTCGATCAACCAGGCCCACCAGCCCGATGAATTTCTGCCTGTCGCCCAGATCGACCCGACGATCAAAATGCTGCAGGAGTTGATCGATCGCTTCTGTCTTGCATGAAGATACTGGCGGATCAAAACATTCCCTGCGTGGCCGAGGCATTTCGCGATCTGGGCGAGGTCAAACTCATACCGGGACGCGAAATCAGGCGCGAGCATTTACGCGATTGCCAGTGCCTGATCGTCAGAACCGTCACCCGCGTCGACAAGAACCTACTCCATAACACGCCGGTCGAATTCGTCGGCAGCGCAACCATCGGCACCGATCACATCGATTTGAATTACCTGCAGGATGCAAATATTGACTACAGTAACGCCGCGGGCTGTAACGCCGAAGCAGCCTCCGAGTATGTGATCAGCGGGCTTTTTGCAATGTCGAAGCGAAAGGGTTTCGACCCGTTTTCCCTGAAGGCCGGCATCGTCGGCCTCGGTAATGTCGGCTCAGGGTTGCGGCAGAAACTGGTTGCGCTCGGCATCGAGTGCCTGGCCTGCGATCCGCCTTTGCAGGCAGCAGCAAGATCCAGCCAGGCTTTTGTCGATCTTGACAGCATAATCAGGGAATGCGATTTCATCAGCCTGCACCTGCCGCTGATTCGCGACGGCCGGCATCCCACCTACCACCTGCTGGACAGCGAGCGCTTACAATCGTTAAACCACGCTTGCGTGCTGGTCAACGCAGCCCGTGGTGAGGTGATCGACAACCGGGCGCTGCTAAGCCTGCTTAAACGGCGCCAAGACCTGCACGTATTTCTCGATACCTGGGAAGACGAACCGTTGGTTTCGCGCGAACTGTTGCAACGCGTTGATCTCGCCACCCCGCACATCGCCGGTTATAGCGTCGAAGGGCGATTACGCGGCACACAGATAGTGCTTGACGCCGCCGGTGAGCATTTCGGGACCACATCCAGTTGGCACATGTCGCAACAGCTACCGGCAAAGAAAACGCTCAATCCCGAACCGGTTGGTTCGCGGCTGCAATTCTGGCAGGATCTGTTTCAGCAGCACTGCGATATCTGGCGCGATCACGACAGGTTTGTCGCCGGGGCGGTATTTAACGACAGCGCATTCGCGACGCATTTCGATGGCTTGCGCAAGGTTTATCCCGATCGCCTCGAATACGAACGCTTCATTGTGGAGCAACCGGCTCCAGCTCACAGCCGGGCCAGGCTGCAGCGCCTGGGTTTCGAAACCGGTGCCTGATTGCAGACGCGGTGCTGATTCGGCGGAAAACTCTATTCAAAGAAAACGGTGGTGTACTGATTCGGATCAACTGGCGGGATAAAAGCGCCAAAACCCGCGTTGATGATCTTGAAAATTTCGTTGGCGATGACCGCGTAGCCTCTTGCGGTCGGGTGTACGCCGTCGAGCGAAAACGCAGCACCTTGTACGAAGGTCGAAGAAACGCCTCCGGATCCATAAATTATTCCATTGGTATTTAACTCGGTCAGCAGGGCGGAGGCATCGAGAAACAGCAGATCGGCATCGGCATCGGCCGCCGCCTTGATGTCGACGTTATACGATGTACGTGCGGTCTCGACCAGGCCGATTTCAAACTCGGTCAGGACATCGGTGTCGAGCAGCGCGGTTCCGACCCCCCAGATTGTAGCCGGATTACCCATCACCGACTCGGTACCGATCTTGGTCGCAGCCGGTAGTACGATCAAATCGTTTGCCGTGGCCTGACGGATATTAGCAAAGCCGCCGAGGTTGGTCAGGGACTCGTCTTCGATTACCAGGGCATTCTGACCCGCCGTAAAAACGATCGTCCGTTGCGCGAGTTCAGCCGCGGTAATAGTACCACCGGCTTCGGCGGCAACCAGCGCCCCGTTGTACGCGACATAGTCATCATTGGATGAGGCCGCAGTTGCAGCATCCATCAGAATCTCATTGAAGGGTACCGTCGTGAAATAAGGGATGGTACTGACATCGGGAATATTTATCAGCAAACCTTTGTTGGTCGGTGTTTTTAACGTGGCCACCAGTCCCTGGTAGGTCGGGGTAAACACCGCGGGGTCGGTAACATCCGTACTCGCCAGACCGTAAGGAGGATCGGCCGTTCCCGGCCCGCCCTCAGTGGCGTACAACAGGATATCGTTGTTACCGATCCACAATACGAAACAGCTGGGGGCCTGTACTGCGGCATCGGCAATCATGGAGGTACTCGCAGCACTTCTGAAACGCACGAAAAACGGGTTTGCGGTCAACGCGATAACACCCGCCGCGTCACCATAATTAGCGTCGTCTACATGAAACGACTTGGCGCCCGGAACGCCCATATTGTTGAACATTCCAGGCAGCGGAACATTAATTTCGGTTGACTGGGGCGGGGTAATCGCCGACGGAGACGCCGGGCTCGAAGGATTCCCGGTAGGCACCAACACCAGGCGATCGGATACCGGCAATGGCGCTGCATTCAGCATCAGACTGCCGGTGGCGCCAACCGGCATTAACGGTTGATTGAAGCTCCCCCCACCTGCAAGGGCAAATTGCTGTGCCAGAATCGAGGGGTAGGAATTCTCCTGGCCGTGTCGATACAGGGCGCTGTCCGCAAAACCGGCGGTCAACGAGTCGCCGATTGCGACAAATCTTGAAAAATCCGCAGTACCCGAATTGGCATCGTCATCGAAGTTGCCGGAAATGTCGGTATCACAACCCGCTATGATAATGATCGCGGCAAGCGCGAATAAATTTCTATGGTCAAGAATTTTCATTAATCTACCCTATTCATTAGTCTACCCTAATACTTGTAGCTCAGACCAAAGCCAATCGTTGTGGCCTCGGAATCGTAGGTTCCGCTAAACGGGATTGTGAAACCACCTTCCTCGTAAAAATCGTAAGAATTTTCTTCGTCGTCGAAAGTCAGGATCAGCAATGAAATATCCATTTCGAGGTTTTTCGAATAGGCATAGGTAGCGCCGGCGGTATAACCGATAGAATCATTACGAGGGGTTTCGGGTGCGAATGAACCATCCGGTATCGGTGATTCATCGAAATATATGCCGCCACGCAGCATCCACTTGTCGTTATAGCGGTACTGCAAGCCGAATCGGTATATATCCGAATCCTCGTAATTGCGGGGATTAACCGAGGTGATGCCATTGTCGAATTCGATCACCAGTTCATCATATACACCCCAGTAAGTACGATTGAAATCGAATGCCAGGGTTAATTTGCCGCTAAATTTATAAGCGATACCGAGCGTCAGTTCTGCCGGCAGTGGCAGATCCGCATCAAAATCTCCATCGGTAAAGGTGCCCTGCAATGCCGTCGGGATATCTTCGAAATCGGCGACCTCGTCACGCGCTTCTATTATCACCTCGGAGCGAAAACCGAAGCCCAGTGATGTCTTGTCTGAAAGCTTGTGTAAAATCCCGAGATTGTATCCCAAGGCGGTCACGTTTTCTGCCGTGATCGTAACATTGGATCGATTTCCGTTAGCATCGGTCAGCGAAGTGGTTAGGTTACGATTAAACACGACCGAGCCAAGCACCAGGGTCGGGCCGAAGCCGATACTCGTTTTTTGATTTAGCTGGTAGGCAATGGTGGGCTGGATGTATATTGCCGCCAATTCGATATCATTTACCAGGTGTGAGCCTGCCCAGTCGGTCGGCCACTCGACCTTGTTCCCGTACGGCGTATAGATTCCCAACCCCCAGGACATCTGGTCGGATAATTTCTGCGCGAAGTAACCGTTGATAGGCGTTCCCAGCGGATTGTCGGTCTCTTGCTCGACCAGGGTTGCCTCGTTCTGATACTCGGTTGACCCTTCGAGCAAGGTTATGCCGCCGGTAAAATCCACTTCGACTTGCAGCTGGGTAATGGCACCGGGATTAAAAAATATCGCCTCGGAACTCCCGCTCATGGCAACCCCGGCGTGCCCCATCGCCAGCGCTTTTTGTCCCTGCAGGGAAACCCGATAGCCGCCGGCCTGAACCGTGCTGGCCAGGGTAAAACCCAGCACTGCAATTGTTATTTTTTTCATGATCATCCAGTATCTTGCCCATTGGTAAATATCCGCTCGGTTCGGAACAACCATCGAATCTGTTCAACGCAATAAACAGGCGCTGATCCTCCTTGCACGAAACTCTGGCTATTTATATTCCGCGATTAGTTGAAAAATAATACTCTTAAACACGAGAAATACAAACTCCTGCTGAACGTTTAGTACCTGGCTATTGCTGCCGCATATTATTCGGTAAGGATCTTTGTCGCGATCCAAATTTTCGAGGGTTGTAAAATCGTTCGGTTAACGGGCAAACCATGCCGCAAGACGGTAACCCTGTTCTGTGGATTAACCGGACTAGAGCATCGAGGTTTTATACAACCTTCGAAACCTGACCACTGCGGTAACCCGAAGGCATGTTGTGCCGATGACCTCGGCGCGGTTGCGTCACGTGATATCGAGTTGAATGATGAAATTGCCCCGATTATAACTGCGGTGCAGGGTGATTCTCCCTCTGCAGATGCTATATAATGGTTCGCTCCCGGAATCCTATGTGCCTGTTTACATGACCAACGCAGAAATCGCCAAATTCAATATGATCCAACAACAAATTCGTCCCTGGGAAGTACTGGACAATCAGGTGTTGTCAATGCTGGGCCAGATAAACCGCGAAGATTTTATCGCCGAGGCTTACAAGGGACTGGCCTACGCCGATTGCCGGATTCCACTCGGTAACGGTGTCAGCATGCTTCCGCCGACAATCGAAGGCCGAATGTTGCAGGCGCTACTGATCAAGACCAGCGACCAGGTGCTGGAAGTCGGCAGTGGCTGTGGTTATGTTACCGCCTGCCTGGCACGTCTCGCAAAGCAGGTGACCAGCATCGACTGCAACGCAGATATCATCGACCTTGCCAGCACCAACGTCAGCAATTGCGGGCAGCAAAATGTTGAATTTGAACAGCTCGGAATTTCACAGATTGAGCGCGCGAATAGCTACGACGTAATCGCGGTAACCGGTTCCATGGCTGAGCTGCCGGATAATTTGAAACTCGCGCTCAAAACCGGCGGCAGGATGTTTATCGTGGTTGGCCATTCACCCGTTATGCAGGCGCTACTGGTTACCCGTGTCGGCGCATCTGAATGGACGACTCAATCGCTGTTCGAAACCGATTTACCGCGACTCAACCTTGAATAAACCCGGCAAGGAGATGTCTTGTCAATGCGCAATATGAGCGCACCCGAGCTGGCAGTGCACCTCGAAAACGAAACGCCGCTGCTGGTTGACGTGAGGGAACCCTGGGAATTTGAAATCTGCCATATCGACGCTAGCATAAACATCCCCATGGGGGATATCCCACAGCAGCTGGCACAACTGCGCGCGGCGAGCGAGATTGTCGTGATCTGCCATCACGGTGTTCGCAGCCGGCATGTCATCGGTTTTTTGCAGCAACAATCGATCGATAACCTGGTTAACCTGGAAGGTGGCGTTGATGCCTGGGCACACGAGATCGATCCCGACATGCCTGTATATTAATCAGATACCAGTTTCTTTATACTCCACGCAAACCAATAATTATGAATCCCCGAATGGTAAAACTCACCTCAAAACTGGTGTTATTGACCTCATTGATCTGGTGGCAAGCGGCACCGGCCGAGGATCTCGTTGCGGTTTACAGCCTGGCCCTGGAGCGCGATGCGGAACTGTTGATCGCCGAGGCCAATTATCGCTCCGCAATTGAGGCGCTACCACTCGCCCAATCCGGCCGTAAACCCCGGATATTCATCAATGCCAACGGCTTGGCCCGCGAATCGGATAATTCAGAAACGGGTGACAATAACAATGAAACAATCGGCTACAGTCTAAACCTGACGCAGTCGCTTTATGACACGGAAACCACCGGCAACATCAATGTCGCGGAGGCCACCGTTGCCGCTGCACTCGCGCGCTTACATTCGACCCGGCAGGCACTGATTCTGCGAGTCGCGACAACCTATTTCGCGATTCTCGCGGCCGGGGACAACGTCGAATTCGCTTATGCCGAACGCACCGCCATCGCGCGCCAGCTGGAGCAGGCGCAAAAACGATTTGAAGTCGGTCTGATCGCAATCACCGATGTACATGAGGCCCAGGCGAGATTTGACACCGCCGAGGCAGATGCAATTCTGGCCGAAAATATTCTCGACAACGCGTTGCAGGCACTGATTGTTATCACCGATGAAAATTCGATCACAAATCTAACACCGCTGGGAAGAAATCTTGATCTTGCACTCCCTGATCCCGCCAATGCCGAGTCATGGGTCACGCTATCGCTGGCCAACAACCGCGATCTGCTGGTCGCATTTCACGACCTGCAGGCAGCTCGTTTCGAACGTGATAAAAGCGCGAGAAGCGGTTACCCGACAATCGATTTCGTCGCCAGTTATGCGGGTAACGATATCGATGACGACCTATTGGGGGACTCGCGACAGGATGACCTGACAGTGGGTATCGAGCTGCAAGTGCCACTTTACACCGGCGGGCGTATCAGCGCGGAGCAGGCCCAGGCTGAATCGCGATTTGGAGCAGCGAAAAATTTGCTGTTACTGCAAAACCGGCTCACCTCACAGCAGTCACGTACTGCCTATCTCGATGTGGTTTTCGGAATCAGCCAGGTCAAGGCGCTCAAGCAGGCTCTGGAATCGAGCAATATTGCGCTTGAAGCAACCCAGGCCGGATTCGAAGTCGGCACTCGGACCTCGGTGGATGTGTTGATATCGCTGCGCGAGACCTACCGCGCCGAGCGGGACTACGCGGGTTCGCGTTACCAATATCTGCTCAACACGCTGAGGTTGAAACAGGCCGCGGGCGTAATCGAGGAAGACGACTTGTTTGAAATCAATCGCTGGCTGGTTCAACCGTAATCGATGGGTGAACAGAGCTCCGTAATATTCAAGGCTGGCGACTACTATTCCCCGAAATTCTGGCCCATGTGGTGCATTATCGCGCTGTTACGCCTGGTGTCATGGCTGCCATATCGTTTAGAACTGCTGATCGGTCGCCAACTGGGTCGCTTTCTGTTCCTTTTTAAGCGCTCACGCGAACGCACCGTCGATATCAATCTGGCCCGTTGTTTCCCGCAAAAATCAAAGTCTGAACGCGATCATATCAAACGAACCTGTTATCAAAACATCGGCATTTCATTGGTCGAAATGGCAATGTGCTGGTGGTGGCCGGCGGACAAACTGAAGTCAATTGTTGAAATAAAAGGACGCGAACATCTCGATTCCGTGCTGCAAAGCGGGCGCGGCGCCATATTGCTGACCGGACATTTCACCAGTCTCGAAATCGGCGCGCGATTACTGGCGTTATATATGCCGTTACAGGTCATGTACCGGACCCAGCGCAACCCGTTATTTGACAGCTACCTCTACACGCGCCGAAGTCGATATTTCGTTAACGCCATTTCACGCAAAAATACGCGCCAGCTGATCAAGGGTTTGAAGCATAAAATACCGACCTGGTATGCACCCGATCAGGATTTCAGGCGCGAGCGCAACGTTTTCGCACCATTCATGGGTATTGCGACTGCCACAATTACCGCAAGTTCACGACTGGCCCAGTCATCGGGTGCCGCGATGCTGCCTTTTTATCCGGAACGCAAACAGGATGGCGGTGGGTATATCCTTCACATTGGCGCACCGCTTGAGGACTTTCCAAGCGGAGACGATTTCAAGGATGCATGCAAGGTTAACCAGTCGATCGAAAAATATGCACGCCTGTTCCCGGAAAATTACATGTGGATACATCAGCGTTTCAAAACACGACCCCCGGATGAAGCGCCCTTTTACCCGTGAACAGGCAAAAATTAAATCTACGACCTCCGGGTTTCCGATATCGCCTGTTGGCGATACCGCTGTATCTTTTCTGGATTCTGCACGCGCTAAAACACGGCCTTAAACACGATTTCAAACCATACCTGTCGATGCGATTCTTCGGCTTTGCCGCCGACAACAAAATGCGGGTATGGGTGCACGCGTCCTCGGTAGGCGAAGTCCACGCCGTTACTCCGTTGGTGCACGCCATGATGCAACAGGGCGAACATATTTTATTCACCAGCTTTACCGCAACCGGCTACAGGGCAATTCGAAATGGATTTGCCGACTCGGTAACCAGTGGCGTCATCCCGGTTGACCATTTCTGGCATTGCCGGATGTTTTTCAGGCAACATAGCATCAAGCTCGGTCTGGTTATGGAAACCGAACTCTGGCCTGAACTACTGTACCAGGCTCGCCGTCGCGACATAGACCTGATCCTTGTCAACGCCCGACTATCGCAGAAATCGCTAAACACCGGAAAATTCGTGCGCGGCCTGATGTCGACAACACTGGCGTATTTCAACCGGCTACTGGCCCGCAACCGTCAAGATCAGGATGCCCTTTTAAGCATGGGTGCAAACCAGGATCGCATCAGGATTGTCGGTAATCTCAAATCACGTCGCAGCATTTCACGACACCGGACTCGACTGATCGACCGCGACTACCTGATCCTGGCATCCAGTCACTCCGGCGAAGAACTGCAATTTCTGCAAACGCGCCCCGATGAATTAAAACATCAGCTGATAGTTATCGCACCGCGGCATCCGCACCGCAGTGCTTCGATTCAAACTCAAATTGGAGATCTCGGGATGAGCTATTCGGTGCGTAGTAAAGCTCAACCGATTGAGCGGCACACCGAGATTTACCTGGCCGATACGCTCGGTGAGCTGCAGTCGCTTATGGCCTATGCGCGGATCGTTATTATGGGTGGATCATTCGATACAACCGGAGGCCACAACCTGATCGAACCCGCCAGTCTCGGTTGCGCCATTATTACCGGTCCATCAGACGACAACGTAGCCGATGATATCGAAATGCTGGGTGTGCAAAAAGGGGTCTTGCAAGTTGAAAATATGGACGCCTGCTGGGGTACCATTGTTAAGCTGCTTGCAAATCCTTCGCAGACAAAAGCCCTCGGGATCGAAGCGCAATCCAGACTCGCACGCCAACCGGACATGATTCAGCAATACATGGCCACTATTGTAAATCACCTCTAACCCGAATTTCTCACCCGGAATTCCGGGAATACACCAAATATGGTATTTACCTATCAAATTTTTGGTTAATCCCAGTGATGGGGGGGATGACTCAGCCGGATCTATCTGGCTGTCCTGATGTTGTTCACGATTAGACGCGGGCTTGCGTGGGTGGAACCTGTTTTTCAGGGCTGCGTGACTCGAAATAAGGCGGCCCTAGCGCTGCTATCAGGATTGGTAGCCATCCATCAGGGCCTGCCAGTCGTCTTCCCCGTAACAGAGGTTCAACTTCTGGCTGCGCTTGTCGATCGATCGCTGGAAGCGGTAAAGCGGTCGCCATTGCCAGTCATCGATACGGTTCATTACCCGAGCCCGGTCAAAATCAACCAGGTAAAAGCGATCCAGCGAATCGATCAGCACATTGTCGGAAGTGAGGTCGGCGTGTCGTATGCCCGCGACATGCATCCGTTTGACCAGCAAACCCAGGTTGTGCCAGCAATCCGGCTGAAGTTTCCCGCGCTCGAGGCGTTGTGTCAGCATTTCGGTATCTTCAAGATAAGCCGTGATCAATGCTGCCCGATACCATAGACCGGAATAACTGACACAGGCAGCGATCGGCTCGGGCACCGGTAACCCGGCGTTACCTGCGCGCAGCAGGATATTACATTCCCGCCAGGGTCGGGTCAGCGCTCTACCCATCCACAGGTATTGATCGCTGAGCAGTTTGCCAATCACACCACCGCGATGATACCGGCGCAGAACGGCTTTGCTGCCGTCTATATCGATCAAACTACTTCCGCCGCGCCCACCGATGGTTGCCTGGAAGCCTGGCCTTTGCCGCCAATAACCGGTTTCAAAATGCTCATCCTTAAACTCCCATGCGCAATCCTGTTGCTGCAGGATATAACCCTTCGATGACCTGGTTTCACGCACCAGACATTCCGATGTCGGCGACCGCGACCTGGGGCTGGGCTTCATTGTTGCTGAGCATGGACCCATTGGCCGATATCGAATCGATGCTGACTTCACTGATACTGGAGGCGCTAATATCCGGTCTTGTCGAGGTAATCTTGTGATAATGGGGTGTGTAACCTAGCCACTGACCGAGATAGCTATTGATCTGTTGTTCCCACAATACCGCTGCGCGGGTACCCAGATGTTGCTTTAATGCCTGGCGCTTCAATTCCGCCGCCACAATATGCATTTCACGACTACGCGCCTTCCTGGTTGCGCTTCCCACCTGCTCCGGTAACCGGGCTGCCTTGGTGCCATCCCGCGCCGAGAAGGGAAAGATGTGAATATGTCCGAATCCGGTATTTTCGACAAATTTCACAGTCCGTCGCCATTCCTGCTCGGTTTCACCCGGAAAACCGGTTATCAGGTCCGTCGTCACATTGAAAAGCGGAATCGCATTTCGCAACTTGTCGACCAGGCGCTCGAACTCCACGGTTTTACAACGGCGCGCCATCCGCCGCAACACCGAGTCGCAACCACTTTGAATCGGCAGGTGCATATGCGGCATCAGACGCGGGTTATGGAACAATTCAAAAAAATTATCAGGCAGATCCCAGGGTTCGACCGAGGCAAGCCGAATACGCGGAATTTCGCTGCCTTCCAGAATCTGGTTGAGTAAGCGGTACAGACTGGAATCGATATCACTGCCATAGCCACCGACATGTACCCCCGTGAGCGCGATTTCCTGCACGCCCTGTCGATGTAAAGCATTGATTTCGTCCAGGATTTCGACTGCGCTACGGCTACGCTCGGCACCTCTTGCAATGGTGACGATACAATAGGTACATCGGTAACGACAGCCATCCTGTATCTTGATAAATCCGCGGTGACGACCTCGCAGCAGAAGTGCGTTAGGAGAATCGCCAGGCGGGGGTTTGGCAGACGAATCAAACTCGCTTTGGGCACTCACCCATTCCAGAGTTTGATCGACCAAGTGCTCTTTTTGTAGGTTGTCAACTACCAGATCAACACCAAGATAGTCTTTAACCACATCAGGATTCAAACTGGCATGGCAGCCGGTAACCACCAACCGGGCGCGCGGATTTTTACGATGCAATCGCCCTATTTGCTGACGCGATTTGCGATCCGCCTGCGCGGTAACCGCACAGGAATTGAACACCACGACGTCCGCCTCATCAGCATCGGTCGTTACCTGGTGTCCAAGCTTCATGAATTGACTGGCCCAGGATTCAAGTTCGGCTTCGTTGAGCCGGCAGCCCAGCGCCTGGAAATTGATATACATGTCGATCACTCTAAAATGTTTGCGGATTCTAACAAGAATAAAAAACCGAATGAGGATTTTTTAATCCCTATCTGGCTTATCTACTCACATATATCATACCGGGTTGCCCTGATCCTGTTAACGCCCGCACGCCGGTTACCGTGGGTGCGAAGGACTGGTAAGATACCCGCTTTCGCTGGAACGACTCAGATGTACCCCGGCTGACTCCTTGTATCGTGGGGTCGCTAGCCGGACTAGCGGACTCGGGCGGTGGCCGAGTCGGAATTGCCGCGGTTGTCGAGCCAGGAAATAGTAATCAAATCACCTTTGCGGCCAGGAATCTGGAATGAAAGAAACGGGTTTCTCGAAATCGATTTGCCCCAGAAAGCCTCCATGACAATACCACTGTTGCGACTGACAATGACCTCTCTTATGTAATGCGAGGAAACTTTTTTACCTGTTTTCCTAACTTTACGGAGGCCGGATTCCATCGGATGCTTGATGATACTCTTGACCGTCACTTGGCCATCGACTTCATAGGCACGAATTTTCACTGTTGTCGCCATAGTTATGCCCTGCAGCCGTTGCCAGCGACACGAATCGGCCGTTTATTGGTATATAACACCCCATCAGCCTTAACGATTACCAGCAGGTCGCTGGAATCCGCCATCCTGATGCGGGTCGACACAAAACTTTGTGATTGGTAGAATTTAAAGTGTGCTGTAAAAGGCGATTTGTTACCAACGACCACCAGTGAAATGGATTCGGTATTTAAAAAACCCGATATGACCTTGACCGGAACCATGTTTGCATCGTTGGCTATATGCGGCGCTTGAATCTCAATCTTGACGCTTTCCCCGATATCGGCGGTGCCGAAAACCTCGCGTAATGCCTCCGGTATCTCGGTTGCCAGAAACGCCCCGGTGGGATAGGCACCAATCGCTTTCCCAGGAACCAATATTGCAGATAAGCCGAGCTGAAGGCTCGTTCTTAGCAGGGTTCTTCGTTTCATGCGAAATACCTGCTATCAACAGGAAATATACCGGATCATACGATCGGTATCGGCAACCACCACCAAAGCTTAAACCCGGTTAAATATTGGCACTACTGGAGGTCTTTTTCATCCAACAGCAGCAGGCGTTTTTCGCGGGCCTTGGATAAGGTGGCAAGATCGGTATCCGGTGATACCAGCACCTGATCGTAGAGCTTTATCGCCTGTCGCTGATTCCCGTTGATACGATGAAATTCCGCTTCGGCCATCAGGCGCAGCGCCGGTTGTTTCAGCGATTGATAAAGTTCCGACAATTCAAAGTAGATTTGCTGATTGTCCGGGAATCGATTTTCTATCCGCCTTGCAATCACCAGGGCCGACTGACTTCGCCCGGCTATTCTCAGCAACCGCAACAGACGCATCGAAAGCACGTAATCCCCGGGGAAAATATCAAGCAGGCGACGATAAACCAGCTCCGCTTCACCTTCACGGCCCAGGTGTTCCAGATTTTCCGCAAAAGCGATGCTGTACCAGATGTTTTCATTGTCGCGAAGGTACAATTCACCGAGTATTTTATCGGCGCTGATATAATTCGCATTCTGAATCGACGCCAGTGCTCGTAGATACATGCTCCCCTTGCCGGGTAGATGATCGTGACTGACAAATTGCAGAAAATCCTTGAATAACAAAAAGTCATCAACCTGATTCCCGCCCCTGGGTAGATTCTTAACCCGTCCTATCGCTTCCGCGATACGGTTGTTACTCACCGGGTGAGTACGCAAGTACTCGATATTGCCGAGCCCTGTGCTACCCGAAAGCTGACCCATGATGGTGAAAAACTCGACCATCCCATTGGGATCAAAACGCGCATCCCGCATTAACTGAACCCCGAGCCGATCTGCCTCGTATTCATTCTCGCGGGTAAAATTTACGATCGATTGCTGGCCGCCTGCAATGCTTCCAAATAGGACCGCAGAACCAAGCTGCGAATCTATGCCGCCAAGCAAAAGACCGGCAATCATCGCTAAAATCGTAGCATTGCTCGCTGATTGCCCCTTTTCCATCAAATCGAGCCCATGCCTGAGGCGCACATGGGCAATTTCATGGGCCAGTACCGATACCAGTTGATGCTGGGTACGTGCATGCCCGATCAGCCCACGGTTGATTCCGATGTAGCCGCCAGGCAGCGCAAATGCATTTACCGAATCATCGCGTATAATAAAGAATCGATACTCACGAACCCGGTTATCGATTCCCGCCAGTAGCCTGTAACCGAGGTCATTGATATAACGATCCAGCAGCGGATGAGTTTCGATCAATCCTCTGGCCAGCAGCTTTTCGTAAACCGAGCGACCTAACCGGGTTTCCCGTTCGATATTGAAAAGCGCGTTTTCGCCCAGACTCGGCAATTCCGAGTTCGCCACGACTGTGGCGCTGTTTACCGAAAACAAAAGCGCAACTATACCCGGCCACAGATAAATTCTGGCGTTTTTAATTTTTCGGGAAGGTTGTACCATGTGAATTTGTTCGATTGGAAACTGATCCATATTAGAATATTATCGACCTGGTCGTATAGTAAATGTTCCCGAAGTCCATCCAAAAATGTCACGAATAAAAGAGATAAGCGTTTCAAATCTGCACCGCATGTTACGCGCCAAAGATCGTTTCGATTTGATCGATATCCGCACTCCTGCGGAGATTGAGCACGGCGTACTTCCAAATGCCAAATTGCTGGCCATGCACCTGATACCACTTAAACTTAATTACTTCTCCGAATCATCCAGGCAAATTGTTATTTATTGTCGAACCGGAAGTCGTTCAGCCCAAGTTTGTCGCTTTCTAAACCAGCAGGGTATTAACAATGTAATCAGCTTGCGCGGTGGCGTGGTCAAATGGGTCTCGGGAGGTCATTCGTTGGATCCACGACCCCCCGAGGTCATAGGCTGATCTAATAAATATCAACCCTTTAAGAAATATGACTGGCATATAAATGCCGCTTTGCGATAATTACCGTACCAACAGACGGAGATTTCCAATGCCCGACTTTGATCGTGAACTCGACGCTACCGGACTGAATTGCCCACTGCCGATTCTGCGCGCCAAGAAATCGCTCGTGGATATGGAACGCGGACAGGTCCTGAAAGTAATCTCAACCGATCAGGGCTCAGTCAAAGACTTCGAAGCCTTTTCCAAACAGACCAATAATCCTCTGCTTTCTTCGGCGGAAGAAGGTGGGAAATTCACTTTCTTACTGAAGAAAATCTGAAGTCTGGCAGGTTAACCACGAACAGCTGCCAATTCCTGTTTAAATCGATTTCAGGCAGAATTTATCGATAATTTCGGTCGGTTACCCCGAAATTACCGATTTTATTGCATTCTTCAATAATTCCAAGCTGTTAGTTAGTGCATTTGTAATTTAACCATAATAAAATTTTGGGTTTGGCGTCTGCAAATACGCTTTTATTAAACGAGATATACGAGGTTGGCGTGGAATTATCGGGTTCTGAAATATTGATCCAGTTTTTGAAAGACGAAGGTGTCAAGCACCTGTTCGGCTACCCGGGTGGCGCGGTACTGCATATTTACGATGCATTGCAGAAGCAGGATGATGTACAGCACATTCTGGTACGCCATGAACAGGGTGCGACCCATGCCGCTGATGGTTATGCACGTGCAACCGGCAAACCTGGTGTTTGCCTTGTCACATCAGGACCAGGTGCAACCAACGCGATAACGGGTATTGCCACCGCCTACATGGACTCGATTCCACTGGTGGTCATCACCGGCCAGGTTCCCAGCCACGCCATTGGCAGCGATGCATTTCAGGAAGTCGACGCGGTCGGCATTTCACGCCCCTGTGTCAAACATAACTTCCTCGTCAAGGATCTGAATAAACTGGCCGAGACCCTCAAAAAAGCTTTTTATGTCGCCACCACGGGTCGGCCCGGACCGGTGGTAATCGATATCCCAAAAGACATAACTGCACCGCATATCAAAATCCCTTACCAATACCCGGAAAAGGTCCAGTTACGTTCGTATAACCCCAATTTCAAGGGTCACCCGCGCCAAATCAAACGCGCGGTGGAATTATTACTCGCTGCCAAACGACCGATGATCTACACCGGCGGCGGTATCATTTTGGACAATGCCTCCGAACAACTGCGCAGCTTCGTAGCTAAGTTAGGATATCCGATTACCCAGACTTTGATGGGGCTGGGAGCTTTCCCCGGAACCGATCCCCAGTTTATTGGCATGCTCGGCATGCATGGGACTTACGAAGCCAATATGGCGATGCACGAATGCGATGTATTAATCTGTATCGGCGCCCGCTTCGATGATCGCATAACCGGAGTGACCAGCAAATTCTGCCCCTACGCCCAGGTGATTCACATCGATATCGATCCGGCCTCGATTTCGAAGACCGTCAATGCCGATATCCCGATCGTAGGGGGCGCCGGGCAGGTTCTGACTGAAATGCTCAAGATACTTGATAAAACCAAACAAAAAGTCGACCGGAAAGCGCTGGATGCCTGGTGGAAAACCATCAAATCGTGGCAAGCTCAGAAAAGTTTCGCTTATGAGAAAACCAAGGATCTGATTCAGCCACAGGCGGCTATCGAAGAACTTTACAAGGTTACCAGGGGCGAGGCTTATATTACTTCGGATGTCGGTCAACACCAGATGTACGCGGCACAGTTCTATCACTTCGACCAACCGCGGCGCTGGATAAATTCCGGTGGTCTCGGCACCATGGGATTCGGATTACCCGCGGCAATGGGTGTCAAACTGGCCTTCCCTGATAAAGACGTGGCCTGTGTAACCGGAGAGGGCAGTATCCAGATGTGTATCCAGGAGCTATCCACCTGCCTGCAATACAACACCCCGATAAAGATTATCAATCTGAACAATCGCTACCTTGGCATGGTTCGTCAATGGCAGGAGTTTTTCTACCAGAAACGTTACTCCCATGTTTACATGGATTCCCTGCCCGATTTTGTCAAGCTGGCCGAAGCCTACGGGCACGTCGGTATCCGCGTCGATCATCCTGATGATTTACACGATGCGATGAAGGAGGCATTCAAACTGAAGGACAGGACCGTTTTTCTCGATATAATCACCGACCAGGAAGCTAACGTCTATCCGATGATCTCCGCCGGTAAAGCGCACAACGAAATGGATATTTCCCCGCTGCAGCAAAAAGCGCAGGCCTTGATTAAGGCCAAAGGAGAACTGGTTTAATGCGACATATTATTTCGCTGCTGGTCGAAAACGAGGCTGGCGCACTGTCTCGAATTTCCGGTTTGTTTTCGGCGCGGGGATACAACATTGAATCACTGACCGTGGCGACCACGGAAGATCTAACTTTGTCGCGCATGACCATAGTCACCACAGGCTCCGATCGCATCATCGAACAGATAAGCAAGCAACTCAATAAACTCGTCGACGTGGTCAAGCTACAGGATTTCACCGAAGGTAATTTCATCGAACGCGAAATGATGTTCGTCAAGGTCAAGTCTGAAGGAGAATCCCAACGCGCCGAGGTTAAACGCTTGTCTGATATTTTTCGGGCGCGCATTATCGATGTCACCGATACCACTTTTTGCATCGAGCTCACCGGTTCCGGTGACAAGCTCGATGCCTACATCAAGGCCCTGCATGAAAACAATATTGTCGAAGTAGTGCGCTCCGGTTCGATGGGCATCCTGCGCGGTGAAAAAGCATTGACCCTTTGACACTATTCCAAAAATTCTATGACGACACAGCAAACAGTTCCGACACGAGGCAGTTATGAACATTTATTACGATAAGGATTGCGATTTATCTATCATCCGGGGCAAGAAGGTAACCGTGGTGGGCTACGGTTCACAGGGTCATGCACACGCCAATAATCTTAAGGATTCGGGCGTCGACATCACCGTAGCGTTGCGCGCGGGATCAACTTCAACCGCCAAGGCGGAAGCCGCTGGATTGACCGTAAAAAATACCCGGGATGCGATCGCCGAAGCCGATGTCGTCATGATTCTGACTCCGGACGAATTCCAGCGCGACCTATACGAAAATGAAATCGAGCCCAATATCAAGCAAGGTGCGGCGATGGCGTTTGCCCATGGTTTCGCAATCCACTTCAACCAGGTTGTGCCGCGCGCGGATCTCGACGTTATCATGATCGCGCCCAAGGCGCCCGGCCATACGGTGCGCTCGGAATTTGTCAAGGGAGGCGGCATTCCCGACCTGATTGCGATTCAACAGAATGCATCCGGATTGGCAAAAGACCTGGCGCTATCTTATGCCGCCGGCATCGGTGGCGGACGCACCGCGATAATTGAGACCACATTCCGGGACGAAACAGAAACCGACCTGTTTGGTGAGCAGACCGTGCTCTGCGGCGGTACCATCGAGCTGGTCAAGGCTGGATTTGAAACCCTGGTGGAAGCCGGCTATGCACCTGAACTCGCTTACTTCGAGTGTCTGCACGAACTCAAGTTGATCGTCGATTTGATTCATGAGGGTGGCATCGCCAATATGAATTACTCGATTTCCAATAACGCCGAGTTCGGCGAATACACTACCGGTCCGAAAATCATCAACGAGGAAAGTCGCTGGGCGATGAAAGAGTGCCTGGAAAATATTCAAAATGGTAATTACGCCAAGAATTTCATTTCGGAAGGACAGTCGAATTACCCGAGCATGACCGCTCATCGTCGCAACAACGCCGCGCATGAGATCGAGCGGGTTGGCGCGCAGTTGCGTTCGATGATGCCCTGGCTCAGCGCCAACGCCTTGGTCGATAAATCCAAAAACTAACCGGGCTTGCGGGCACCGAACACCCGCTGGATAAAAAATGGACGACAGCAATCCAAAAGAAATGCGTAAAAAAATGCGCAAAGGCATTTACCTGCTGCCCAACATGTTCACCACGGCGGCGCTGTTTGCCGGCTTCTATGCAATTATCGCAGCTATGAATGGCCGCTTTGAAATCGCCGCAATCGCGATTTTCCTGGCGGGATTGCTCGATGGGCTTGATGGTCGTGTGGCGCGCCTGACAAACACCCAGTCCGCCTTTGGCGCCGAATACGATAGCCTCTCGGATATGGTGTCATTCGGGGTCGCACCGGCGCTGATCGTCTACCTCTGGTCCCGGGTACACCTGCGTGAAGTGTCGGTATTCATGGGAAAACTCGGTTGGCTTGCCGCGTTCATTTACGCGACCTGTGCCGCACTGCGGCTGGCCCGGTTCAATACCCAGATCGGCGTCGCCGACAAACGCTATTTCCAGGGACTTGCAAGCCCCGCGGCGGCGGCGGTCGTCATGGGAGCGATCTGGGTAGGTGAAAGTTACGATATTATCGGTCAGGATGTGACCTACGCAGCACTGGTGTTGACAACCTCGGCTGGCATATTGATGGTATCCAGGTTTTCCTACTACAGTTTCAAGGATCTCGATTTACGCGAAAAAGTCCCCTTCGTGTCCCTGCTGGCAGTTATGCTGGTATTCGTTTTTCTTTCGATTGAGACCGCTACCGTGTTGTTTTCATTCTTTTTCCTGTACATGTTATCGGGCCCGATAATTTCTCTTTTTCGCTGGAATCGCAAGCGTATGCGATTATCCGTTACAACTGACAAAACAACTCCGGGCACATAAGTTTGATATTTTGCTTGGCAAATTTGCCAGAGTTGGCTATATTTCCTGCTATGCAATCGCGGTTCACCAGTTTCCAATTTCAGTCTCCAGCCAGCCTGGGGCTTCTGCCTGCGTACCTGCTGCTATCTCTGCCGCTCGCTCTGCTGCCGTAAGGCAGATCAGAGAACTCCTGACGAGGGTAAACGTAATCAACACCCATTTCTTATTTAAAAACCTATTCAAACGTTTTGACAAACGAGATAGCTATGAACAAAGACAAATTAATTATTTTTGACACCACCTTGCGCGATGGCGAACAAAGTCCGGGCGCATCAATGACACGCGACGAAAAAATTCGCATTGCCCGGGCGCTTGAACTGATGAAGGTCGACATTATCGAAGCCGGGTTTCCGATTGCAAGCCAAGGTGACTTCGAAGCCGTAAAATCAGTTGCAAAAATCATCAGGGACAGCACTGTTTGCGGGCTTGCGCGTGCCAAGCAAGTTGATATCGAGCGTGCCGGTGAGGCGATCAAACCCGCCAATTCAGGGCGCATTCATACCTTCCTTGCCACCTCACCGATTCACATGGTGCACAAGTTGCGAATGTCTCCTGAACAGGTGGTCGAAGCCGCGGTTGCGTCGGTTCACATGGCGCGCAAATTCACCGATGACGTCGAGTTTTCTCCGGAAGACGCGGGCCGTTCGGATCCGGATTTTCTGTGTCGCGTCATCGAGGCTGTTATCGACGCGGGTGCAACCACGATCAATATCCCGGATACCGTTGGTTACAATGTGCCACATCAGTTCGGTGACTTAATCAGGGATCTGATTGAGCGCGTGCCAAATTCGGACAAGGTGATTTTCTCAGTGCACTGTCACAATGACCTCGGACTCGCGGTGGGCAATTCATTATCGGCCGTGTTAAACGGCGCGCGACAGGTGGAATGTACGATAAACGGCCTCGGCGAACGCGCCGGTAATGCATCGCTCGAGGAAATCGTTATGGCGATTCGAACCCGGCAGGATATTTTTGCCTGTGACAGTAATCTGGATACCACGCAAATTATGAACTGTTCGAGAATGGTTGCCGGAATTACCGGCTTCAAGGTGCAGCCAAACAAGGCGATTGTCGGAGCTAACGCTTTCGCACACGAGGCTGGAATCCACCAGGACGGAATTCTGAAATCACGCGAGACCTACGAAATCATGCGTGCCCAGGACGTCGGCTGGACCACGAACAAGCTGGTACTCGGCAAACATTCCGGGCGTAACGCGTTTAAAGCCCGCATGTCGGAGATGAACATTCAGTTTGAATCCGCGGAAGAACTGAACCAGGTGTTCTCGCGTTTCAAGGCGCTGGCCGATAAAAAGCACGATATTTTCGATGAGGATCTGATCGCGTTGGTGAACGATGCCGCATTTGATACCGAAAACGAATCCGTCAAACTGGTCAGCCTCAAGGTTTGCTGTGAAACCGGTGAGATACCGAGCGCCAGCATGACCCTGAATATCGATGGCGTCGAACAGCAATCGGTTGCCAGTGGTGATGGACCGGTGGATGCATGTTTCAAAGCGATCGAAAAACTGACTAAAACCGGTGTCAATTTGCAGCTCTATTCGGTAAACGCGATTACAACCGGAACTGATTCCCAGGGTGAAGTTACCGTCAGGGTCGAAAAGGACGGGCATGTTATCAATGGCCAGGGAGCCGATACCGATATTGTAATCGCTTCGGCAAAGTCCTATATCAATGCCCTCAACAAGGTAATCAACAACACCGGTCGAACTCACCCGCAGTTGGGTAACGTGTAAGCCCGATGTTGACCACCCGGCAACAACAGTGCTTGAAGGGAATTGGCATCGATCGATGGACCGAACCTGCCTCTACCAATGGGATCAGACCCGAAGCCGGGTCTGATCCCGCAGATTCAAACACTGCTTATTTGCAAAAATCCGACATCGTCGGTGTCCCCGATCGCGGGGAAGCATCACCCACGATTGAAGTCACGCAGGAGAAAGGGGATCTGTCCCCTGACCCGGAAATTCAGACCATCGAAACCAGTCTGCCACCAGAGCTCGATTCATGGGATTCGATCATCGGGGCAATTCACGGCTGCGACGCCTGTGCGCTGGCGCAGAATTGCACCCAGAAAGTACCCGGTTGCGGTGATCGCCAGGCAGATTTGATGATCATCGGTGAAGGCCCGGGACATGACGAAGATATCCGTGGCGAGCCTTTTGTCGGCCGTTCGGGACAATTGCTCGAACGCATGCTGGCGGCAATCGGGTTCGCGCGCAAACAGGTTTATATAACCAATATCGTCAAATGCCGACCACCCAATAATCGCGATCCGAAACAGACCGAAGCGCTTCAGTGCCGGGCTTACCTGGAGGCACAAATTAAACAGATTGCACCCAAAATCATTTTATCGGTCGGTCGGGTATCCGCGCAAAACCTGTTGGGCAGTACTCAACCGGTCGGCAAGTTAATCAAGCAAATGCATCAGCTACCCGACACCGGAATTCCAGTTAAAGTAACCTATCATCCAGCCTATCTTTTACGTAATCCATCAGCCAAAGCCATCGCCTGGCAAGATTTAAAACTGCTTCACCAAATGTTGCAATGAAAAAATCTGATTTGTGGTTTCGGCGAATGACACTCGCCGACCTGAAACAGGTGATGAAGGTTGAACACGAGGTATACCAGTATCCGTGGACTGAAACAATTTTCAGCGACTGTATCCGTGTAGGCTATCTCTGCTGGATAGCCTTGCAACAGCGAAGCATGGTAGGCCATGCGGTGATCAGCGTCACTACGGGTGAAAGCCATATGCTCAATCTGTCGATTTCCACGGAACATCAACGCAAGGGCTACGGCAGCCGGTTTATCGAATTCCTGGTTGAAGAAGCGCGTTCGAAAGAAGTGCAAACCATGTTACTTGAAGTACGGCCCAGCAATACCGCCGCAATAAGTTGCTATAGTGCGGCAGGTTTTAACGAGATCGGATGCCGTAAAAATTACTACCCGGCGACCGCAGGCCGGGAAGATGCGCTACTGTTCGCAAGACATATTTCTCCACCGACCGTTGCTTTGAGCATGGCCCGGCTTACCCAAAAATTTGGAACCTAAATATGTCAGACATTGACGAAATGCGTCGGCGCCGTACTTTTGCAATCATTTCACACCCGGATGCAGGTAAAACAACTGTCACCGAAAAGTTGTTACTGTTTGGAAAAGCGATCCAGATGGCGGGGACGGTAAAAGGTCGAAAAGCGGCAAGACACGCCACTTCGGACTGGATGGAACTTGAAAAGCAACGCGGTATCTCGGTGACATCATCGGTAATGCAGTTTCCATACCGGGATAGCATTATCAATTTGCTCGATACTCCCGGGCACGAAGATTTTTCCGAAGATACCTACCGTACCCTGACCGCGGTTGACTCCGCTCTGATGGTCATAGACTGTGCCAAGGGCGTTGAAGAACGCACCATCAAGTTAATGGACGTCTGCCGCCTGCGCGACACCCCGATTATCACCTTCATCAACAAGCTTGATCGGGAAGGTCGCGATCCGATTGAACTACTCGACGAGGTCGAATCGGTGCTCAAGATTCGATGCGCACCGATTACCTGGCCGATCGGTATGGGGAAAAATCTGAAAGGTGTTTTCCATCTACTGGAAGATTCGGTACACCTGTTTTCGGCGGCTGCCTCCGACAAGATATCTTCGGGAGAAGTAATCGAAGGCCTCGACAATCCAAAGCTTGACGAATTGTTGGGATCGACGGCGAATGAGTTCCGCGAGGAAATCGATCTGGTGCGCGGCGCCTCCGGTGAATTCGACCTCAACGCCTATCTTGCCGGTAAACTGACTCCGGTATTCTTTGGTTCGGCGATCAACAATTTCGGCATGGCAGAATTACTCGATGCGTTCAACCGGTATGCACCATCACCCCTGCCAAGACCTACCAGGAGTCGCAGGGTCGCCGCTGAAGAAGACAAGCTCACCGGTTTCGTTTTCAAGATCCAGGCAAATATGGATAAAAAACACCGTGATCGCATTGCTTTCATGCGGATTTGTTCAGGAAAATATACCCGCGGTATGAAGCTACACCACGTGCGTATCGGCAGGGATATGAAAATTCCCGATGCACTCACTTTTTTCGCCGCCGACCGGGGGCAGGTCGAACAGGCGTTTACCGGCGACATCATCGGTATTCATAACCATGGAACCATTCGCATCGGCGACAGCTTTACCCAGGGAGAGCACCTTGCTTTCACCGGCCTGCCGAATTTTGCACCCGAGCTGTTCCGTCGTGCGCAACTGAAGGATTCGCTCAAGATGAAAGCTCTGTTGAAGGGTTTAACCCAGTTATGCGAAGAAGGCGCAACCCAGCTATACAGGCCGTTAGCGAACAATGACCTGATTCTCGGCGCAGTCGGTGTATTGCAATTCGACGTGGTCGCCCACCGACTCAAGGACGAATACGGTGTCGACTGCCTGTTTGAAGCAGTTAACGTCAATACCGCTCGCTGGATTGCGTGTAAAGACGACAAAAAGCTAGAGGAATTCAAACGCAAACTGCGCAACAATCTCGCCCTCGATCACGCTGGAGATCTCGCCTACGTGGCGCCTTCCCGGGTAAACCTGGCCATGACCGAAGAGCGTTGGCCGGAAATCGAGTTTCTCGCAACGCGTGAACATGGCGACTATGAAGCGGGTTAGATCGCTGGCATTTACAACGGCCGTTATCTTCATTGGCACAGCTGATTTGGCGATCGCGGGCGTCGGTTTCGCGACGCGCGACCTCAATCCGATGCTGCAACCCATTTTCTTACCGGGCCAGGTTCCATTCAGTTCGGAAAATGGCTGGCGCATCGATCACAGCTTTTTTGTAACCAATACCGCCCAGGACAAACGTAAAGGCGACGAACGCCTGACGATCGATGTCGAAAACTATCGCTACGAGCTTGGCCTCAGGTATCGTAAAGACAACTGGCTAGGCCAGGTGGATATACCGTTCATCGCCAACAATGGCGGCGAACTTGATGGCTTGATCGAGGACTGGCACGATTTCTTTGGTCTTTCCAACGGAGATCGCAATGATCTCCCTGGGGATGATATAAAAATTGAATATGTGCGCGGCGGCGTGGTGGAGTACTCCCAGGACAAGCCCAGTAGCGGTGTTGGTGATATTTCTGTAGTGCTGGGTTACCAGCTGACTCCCGCTACCCGGTATTTCCTGGGAATCGATCTGCCGACCGGATCAGAATCGGATTTTAGCGGTAATGAAGCCATCGACATTGCAATCTGGGTTTCACACGAATTACAAATTGATAAGGCGGTGTCTGGATTTGGAATGCTGGGGTTGAGTATTCCCGGCGACGATGGCAATCTCAAAGGGCTGGTTACCGATCAAATCTGGGTTGCTCAAATCGGTCTCGATTATCGCTTTGGTCAATATCTGATCGGGACTATTCAGTTCGACCTGCACAGTGCAACCGTTAAAAACAGCGAACTGGCAGCATTCGGCAACTCGTTGCAAATTCAAATCGGGCTCGGTTTTGCGGAACTGTTCGGAAAACATCGCCTCGACCTGTTTTTCTCCGAAGATATCCTGGTTGGCTCGGCACCCGATATCAGTTTCGGCGCCCGCCTTATCCAGGAATTTTAATTCGATTTTTATTCCAGCAGTTGGGTAACAATTTCGGGATCGTTTACCAGGGTTCTGTGTACCGGGCATTTGTCGGCGATTTCAAGCAACCTCCGGCGTTGTTCCCCGGAAAGATCACCTGTCAGGTAAATATGCCTTGTGAGGCGTTCGATCTTGCTGTCGCAATCGATACAATCGTCAGCATGGACACGCTCATGTACCAGGCGCACAGTGATATCTTCCAGCGCCATTTTTTTCCGATTGGCATACATCCGCAAGGTCATCGAGGTACAGGCGCCGAGTGACATCAACAACAATTCGTAAGGATTCGGGCCAAGACCCGAACCACCATATTTCAATGGCTCATCGGCCCGCAGCAAATGATTGTTGCTGTACATAGCGCGCAGGAATTTGTGATTGAGTTCGCTTATTAGTACTTCACCTTCGATCAGGTCGGGATGGGCGAGATTTTCGCCTTCATCGATGATATCGAGATACCGATTTACCCAGCAGGCGATTGTAGTCGCGACATACTCCGCATCTGTCGCCTTGCTCAACAGGTGATCGGCCTGGTCGAGCGAGATGAAGCTCTTGGGATGGCGTGCCGCCTGGAATATCCGGGCGGCTTCGTCAATCGGCACGATCGCATCGAGCGGCGAGTGAAAAACCAGCAGCGCTGCGCCGAGATTATGGATACTGCTGGTCGACGAATACCGATCGATATCGTCCAGAAACTGTTTTTTGATCGAGAATTCTCTTGATCCCAACGCAACCACCGCTTCGCCCTGCACCTCGATCAGCTCGGCCTGATCTTTAAACAGATGTGCCACGTGCTGCGCTGTTGCCGGAGCCGCAATAGTGACCACTGCCTTTACCGAGTCCAGCTTTGCAGCCACGCCTAAAACCGCGGCACCTCCGAGGCTATGGCCTATCAGAATCTGCGGCGCTCGATACTGCGCCTCTAGCGCCTTCGCGGCCTGCACCAGATCATCTATGTTGGAAGAAAAGTTGGAATTGGCAAAATCTCCATCACTGTTACCCAATCCGGTAAAGTCAAACCTCAAAACTGCGATACCCCTTGCAGCCAGCGCACGACTGATTCTTGAGGCAGCTGCGATATCCTTGCCACAGGTGAAACAATGGGCAAACAACGCGAAGCTCGAAATTTCATCCGCCGGTTGCGGCAATTCAAGTAAACCGGCGAGTTTTTCACCATTGGAATTTTCGAATTCCAGTTTGATTTTGTTCATACTAAACACTCCTAAAGGTTATCGTTCCGTGGCAAGACACAAATCGACAGGTTCCCATTGAAAAAGCAGTTTAATCGATTATTACGCTGGATATTGTTCCTCTGGGTTCGGGTAGAGGTTTTTCCAGCCGACGATCCACTCGAGATCTTGGATCCGGCACGACCGACACTGTATGTTCTGGCTGATCGCGGGTTGAGTGATTTGCTGGTTCTAACCGAAATTACCCAACGCCACGGTCTTCCTGATCGGCGCGCGCGAATTCCGATCGAGACGCCCGGTCAGCACCATTCGATTTACAGCATTGCATCCTGAAATCCCTTCGTGGACTGGATCAGGCGCCAGCCTAAACGCTCAGGTAGGCTATCCAATCTGATTCGCGCCTTCAACGAAAACGAAGCACTTGATCTGCAGATTGTTCCGGTCTCGGTTTTCTGGGGTCGCCCGCGGCGCAGCAATCTGAAATTTATGCAGTTGATCCGGTTCCCTCTCTGTCAGGATAGTTGTCGCGTCAAAGAATTTGATGTCATTAATAGAAGGCGCATGACGATATGAGAAATGAAACGCTACTCAGCGTGTATTGTCTGACACTGACTTTACCCAATTGCTGATGATTTTTATCAGTAATTTTTATACCTTGGTAAGTAGTTTTGTTTAGGAATGTCAATCATAATCATTAATACTACTCGATCCGTTATTTGGTTCGTATTTTAAAACTGGTATTTTACTGAGGAGCTTTGAAGTTAATGTTTACAAATAACCCCTTCTCCGAGCTTGCTGCATTTATATCACCCGATGCAATGCAGGCATATGTCATCATTATGGTCCTGCTGGTCATAGCTGGGACGCTGCTAGACACTATTCATAAAAAAAGCGCCCGGTACTTTTTTGAAAATGCAAAAAAGGCCAAAAAAATGGCAACGCGCGAGGTCAGCAGTGCAGAAAAGGGATCCATTGCGCTAAAAACCCTCACCAATGAGATTTTAACTTCTTCGGAGTTCTGTCATCAAAAACGCAGAATCTCCCATCTACTCACCATGTACGGTTTCGTGACGTTTGTCGCGACAACGGCAATCATGATTTTTGCTTATCCGGCAGCCGGAGACGCTACACCTGGAATCTTGCCATTTTTGTGGCACCTGGGTGCACTGAGTCTTTGTGTTGGCGGTTACTGGTTCTGGTTTGGCATTCGTGTTGATCTCACATCTGAAGGTAATCCGTGGTATCGCGTGATTCGCGCCGACCTGTTTATCCTTTCGCTACTTGCCACCTGTACTTTCGCACTGATCTGGTCTGCAACCCAGGGGTCTGGCGCAGGCTGGTTGTTCCTGGTCTTGTTTATTGCGTCCAGCACTGTGTTATTTGGTGGAGTCCTGTGGTCGAAATTCGCGCATATGTTCTTCAAGCCCGCGGCAGCATATCAAAAACGCGTAACCGTGGCAGATGGTTCAAGAGAGAATTTGCCAGAACCTGCCGACAGGCAGAATCCTGCCGATAGAGACAGGCATTCGATGGAATTATTGAAAGATGCGCCACTGGATATGGGTCTTGGTATCAAGCGTGAAGCGCCGCGCCACTACTAACATAGAAATTAACTGTAACATACGAAGAGAGAAATAATATGCCAACTTTCGTCTATATGACTCGTTGTGATGGTTGTGGAGAGTGCGTCGATATCTGCCCATCTGACATCATGCACATCGATAAAACCCTTCGACGTGCCTACAACATTGAACCGAACATGTGCTGGGAGTGCTATTCCTGCGTAAAAGCCTGCCCGCACCAGGCCATTGACGTACGCGGTTATGCAGACTTTGCGCCACTTGGGCATAGTGTTCGCGTACTCCGTGAAGAAGAAAAAGGCACGATTGCCTGGAGAATTACCTTCCGTGATGGTCGTCAAAAGAATTTCCTGTCCCCTATTACAACCAAGCCCTGGGGTTCTGCGATTCCAGACCTTGCCAAGTTGCCTGAGCCAAGCAAAGAGGTGCGCGATAGCCAGCTTTTGTGTTACGAGCCTGAGTATATACGTATGGATGATGGCGATTTACAGACGCTGGAATCCAACGGCCTGAAGCTCAAAGAAGGAGTTTATTACTAATGGCGCGTAAAACAATTTATGAAAACGATATTGACGTTTTGGTCGTTGGTGCAGGCCTGGGAGGTACCGGTGCTGCTTACGAAGCCAGATATTGGGGCCGAGACAAGAAGATTGTCATTGCCGAGAAAGCCAATATCGATCGCTCCGGTGCGGTAGCACAGGGCCTGTACGCGATTAACTGTTACATGGGTACACGCTGGGGCGAAAATAATCCGGAAGATCACGTCCGGTATGCTCGTAATGACCTGATGGGCATGGTACGTGAAGACCTGGCCTTCGACATGGCGCGTCACGTTGACTCTACCGTGCATAAATTCGAAGAATGGGGCCTGCCGCTGATGAAAAATGCCGAAACCGGGCATTATCAGCGCGAGGGTAAATGGCAGATCATGATTCACGGTGAATCCTACAAGCCTATCGTCGCTGAAGCGGCTAAAAAGTCTGCCGATAAGGTTTTTAACCGTATCTGTGTTACTCACCTGTTGATGGATGAGAGCAAGGAAAATCGCATTGCGGGGGCCGTTGGTTTCAACGTTCGTACCGGTAACTATCACGTTTTCAAATCGAAGACGGTCATAGTCGGCGCTGGTGGTGCTTCAAACATCTTTAAGCCGCGTTCGGTAGGTGAAGGTGCCGGGCGTGTCTGGTATGCTCCATGGTCATCCGGGTCCGCTTATGGACTCGTCATCGAGGCAGGTGCAAAGATGACACAAATGGAAAACCGCATCGTGCTGGCACGATTCAAAGATGGTTATGGACCGGTTGGCGCATACTTTCTGCACCTCAAGACTTATACCCAGAACGGTAACGGTGATGAGTATGAAACCACATGGTATGAAAATACCAAAGAGATGGTTGGCGAGTACATTGATCATCAGCCTACTCCAACCTGCTTGCGTAACCACGCATTCATTTCTGAAGTCAATGCGGGCCGTGGCCCGATTCACATGGTTACAATGGAAGCTTTCCAGGATCCACACCTGGAAGAAGTCGGTTGGGAGAACTTCCTGGGTATGACGGTTGGCCAAGCCGTTTTATGGGCTTCTACCGATGTCGATCCGAAATACGAGAATCCTGAATTAACCACCTCTGAACCTTATGTTATGGGTTCACACGCTACCGGTTGTGGTGCCTGGTGTTCAGGCCCCGAGGATATTTCTCCCGATGAGTATTTCTGGGGTTACAACCGCATGATGACGGTTGAGGGTCTGTTTGGCGCGGGTGATGCGGTCGGGGGTACACCACACGCATTCTCGTCAGGTTCCTTTACCGAGGGACGCTTGTCTGCAAAAGCGGCCTGTAAATATATTGATGATGGTAAGGCCGATGGCATTGTTGTTTCCGACAAACAAATTGCTGACTTCGAGACGACGATTTTCAAACCATTGGAGACTTATACAGTAGGTCGTAACGAGATCACCGCAGGTTCTGTTAATCCAAACTACATCAATCCGAGACAGGGGCTGGATCGCCTGCAAAAGCTAATGGATGAGTACTGTGGTGGCTTTGGTGTAAACTACATGACCAACGACAAACTTCTGAATATTGGTCTCAAGAAGCTCAAGGTACTCGAGGAAGATTTAGAAAAAGTTGCTGCGGAAGATATCCATGAGTTGTTACGTGCATGGGAATTAAAACACCGTCATCGTACCTCTGAGTGTGTTATGCAACACACCCTGTTTCGTAAGGAAACCCGTTGGCCCGGTTATTACTACCGCGGTGACGCGCTGAAGCTGGATGATGAAAACTGGCATGTATTAACCGTTTCTCATCGCGACCGTAATACCGGCGAATATACCCTGGAGAAGGCGCCTTGTTATCACCTGGTTGGCGCAGACGAGGCGTAATAAAGCAAATAGATCTTTAGTAATTTTATGTGTGCTGGTTAAGGACCAACATATTATATGTTGGTCTTTTTTTATCTATTTTTATCGCAGATATAATATTGGTAAAGAGAGTGCCAATGCTGTAATGGTGTGTATTAGATGAACATTATCGACAAAACAGATGAAGAAATATTAGACATAGCCAACCCGATGTGGGATGACCTTGTGAAATACTCCAATGAAGAAAATTACGGTGCATTTACCAGGAAGTTTTCCTCTGCAATGCTTCTAGGTGCAAATGAAATCGAAATGGGCAAACAGTTTGCAAGAAGCGAACTGACAAAAAACTTATCTGCGGATAAAGAATATCTTGGCATCATTCGTCGTGGTGAACATGTTACAGTTTTATTTAAACAAACAAACATGAAGAAGAAAGGCGAATGGCTCGGAAGACTGGTTCTAGGCTATGAAGACGAAAAAGTAAAAATTTTTGGCGCCACACTTTTTTAATCCGTGATGAAAGAGATTATACAAGACAAAAAATATGTCGAATTGACCTATAGAGTAGTCGATTACAAAACAGGGGATGTGCTTTCCACTGTCGAATTTCCTTTAAGTTATGTCCATGGCGCGACCGACGTTTTGTCGTCTGATGTCACCGGGAAATTAGAAGGTAAGTCTATAGGCGATACCATTCAGCTCCCGATTGATTGTGATCGTTTATACGGGCCCAGAGACGAAACCCTGGTCTTTACTGATCATCTGGAAAATGTTCCCGAGGAATATCGACACATTGGCACTACTATCGTTATGGAAAACACAAGCGGCGAACCTAAAAATTTCATTGTGACCAGAATGGATGAGAAGACACTGACGGTAGATGGCAATAATCCACTTTGCGGAAGAGAAGTTATCTTTACGCTTGAGGTATTGGCGGTTCGCGACGCGAGCGATGAAGAGATCGAAGCAGGCGGTGCGGTTGGTGCGGACCCTGACATTCATGAAATTCTCAAATAGCTATATTTTATATCCTGACAACAAGGCGCTGGAAAAGGCTGTCGAACACTATCAATGCATGCTGCCTGCCGATGCAGCAGTAGAGGATGGCCTCGAGGACAAGGCAAAGTTTCACGGGGATTCCAACCAAATTCTGCGAAAAAATACCCGGGGAAATTTTGAGTTACACAAATACCACTCGCAGATTCTCGAATCCGTGCACCAGGCATTTAAAAATATGTTGACCGAGGATTACCGCCGGCAGGCGCCGCTTGATTGGGCAACCACGCAAGATCATCTTGGCATTGTGCTGGCGACTATCGGAGAATCCCGGGGCGATACTGAATTTCTGGAAAAATCAGTTCAGGCATTTAACAACGCACTCGAAGAGCGTCGTCAGGAAAACGCACCACGGCACTGGGCATCGACACAATATAATCTGGGTACTGTGTTACAGGTTTTAGGTCAGCAACAAAGCGACTCGAAATTACTGAAACAATCCGTTGATGCCTATACTAGCGCCCTGACCGAATGGACCCGGGAAAAGACGCCGCAACAATGGGCGCTAACCATGTTTAATCTCGGTGTCACGTTTCATGTTCATGGCACACTTCTGAAAGGAAATCGCACATTTCAAAAATCTGTAGTCGCTTACAAAAATGCACTGACGGGGCTCAATGCTGATAGCGACCCTCTGGAATTGACGATTATCCACAATAATCGCGGTGCCGTGTTGCAGAATCTGGCAGAATCAGAAGAGGATCCGGAACGCCTGGAAGAGGCGATAAGATCGTACCAGACTGCGTTGACAGTTTGTCAGGAGCAACAACTACCAATTCATTTAGCGGTCATGATAAGAGCAAACCTGGCCACGACGCGAAACCAGATTGCGGAATTGAAACGGGATTCTGTTGTGGCTGAACAGGTTGCTGACGATTTGGAGTTAATTCTCGAACTATTTAACAACGCCTGCCACCCTGAATGTCTCGAGCACTGCCGCGAGCAGTTGAATAGAGCTCGGAAAATGGCTGTAGCTTTTACTGTAAACCAATGAGCAATTCAGATTCGCTCAGAAAGTTGGTAGTCCACATTTATAAACGCGCCGAGTTCTGCTAGAAAACGGATTGTTCTAGCGCCGAAACCAACTTCTGGACACCGTTCATCTTTATCAACAGATAAAGTCAATACCACCCCGATCCTGGGGGACAAATTGTGGCTTTCGATCACTTGCAGGATCTTTTCCTTGACCGGTTCCAGTTGCTTTATAATGATGTTGGTCAGTTCGAAAACATCTACATCATCAGTGACACTGTGCGTCGATAACTCCCATGAGCTGATGACCGGCTTATCCAGCCCACTGTTTGCACCAGCACCATTGACTGAAGTCGGCTCGATGCCCAACAGCCTTGTGATGTCATCGGGATTGAAATGATAGCCAGCGAGAGTGAAGTAAGCTCGCCCTTGATTTGACGCCAAGATATTATCCTCATCGACTAGAGTAGAGTTTGAAGAGATTATACCGTTAGAATCAATACGCAGGTAACCAATACCATCATAGCCTTTCAATGAATTGCCGAATCTTCCTACGTTGCTTTTTATCGGGACGCTTATCGGATCGAGGTCGCTGCATCCTTGCAAGCCGACGTTTTTCAGCTTCGCTTTGGCGTTTTTCAATACTGGGTTCGGTTTCGCGATACAGGTTTTGTGCGCAGGCGGCCGATCCGCGGCGTTCACTAATATTCGTTACAATCACCTCGAAATGTTCATAGCCATGTTGAATTTCATAACAATCATTAATCTTGACGCCGCGAGATGGTTTTATCCGGTTTCCCGCAAGATGTACCTTGCCAGCGGTAACCGCCTCACCGGCTAACGCCCGGGTCTTAAAAAAGCGCGCTGCCCACAACCACTTGTCGAGGCGAACTTTCTTTTCGCAAGCGTCCATTAAACCCCCGCTAGGCTAACGACCGGGTCAGGCATAGTGCTTTTTGACGTATTTCATCACCCTGTCGGCCATCGAAAACCCACTCAGCACCGCCCCTTCGATACGCGGAGCAGTACACCAGTCTCCACAGGCTCCAATTGCCTGTGATTCATCAAACAACGAATCCTGATTTATCGGGTTGATTGGAGATGCGTGCTTCCAGCAATGTACCGAAGCGGATGCGGGTTTGTGCGCCGCAAGATCTGTCGCCTCCCAAAAGGCATCGAGCAGGGCGTGCATAACCCGTCCTCGAAAACTGGCGGCATATTGCTGGGACCATTCCGGTGAGGCATGCAACACCCAGCAGTCTGTATCTTTTTCGGTTTTCCTGTATTGATATCGGGAAACCCAGGACAGCGGTGAATCCAGTACGAATGCAGCATCGAAAGGAATGCCGAGGATGCGATCAAAGGCGAACATCCCACTCCAGCAAACCGTCATATCGACGTTTTCAGCGACCTCGCTGATCGACGGAACCGAAGGGCATAGTTCGGCAACCTGATGCGCTGCGGTTGCGATGATAACGATATCAAAAACGCCCTGGTAATCTCCGCGTTCGTTGAACAGGCGCCAGCCACCCTCTCGCTGCCTTTCGAGCTCAAATATATGGGTCGAGGTGATCAGTTCGCAATTGCGAGCCAGGCTTTCGGCAATCGTTTGCATGCCCGGCACACCGACGAATCGTTGGGTTGCCATATCGCTGTTGATAATCTGGCCTTTTTGTAATTCGACCACCCAGCCATCCCATGGGCGCACAACGCCTTCGGTCTGCCAGGCCGAAACAATGTTCCAGAACAGGGGATTGTTCACCGTAAAATATTGTGCGCCATGATTGAACTCGTATTCGCCGGCACGAAAACGACCAACCCTGCCACCGGAGAATATACTTTTTTCGAAAATACAAATACTTTCGACCAGACCCTTGAGCGCCACCCCACAGGTGAGCCCTGCGAGGCCGGCGCCGATAATGGCGACTGATGGCTTTTTCCCCACGAGCAATTAAATGGCCGGGAAGTCGCCGGCATACTTCGAAATCCATTCTTGTGCCGCGTCCTGGGCGCTAAGCTCACGGCCTTCCAACCTGGCGATTTCCTTACGATAGTGTTCGATATGGCAGATCTGTTCAATCATGCGCAAGCGAAAGACATCCCCGGAATTTTCAAATTCAACCCCAATTTCGTAACCCGCTTTCGACTTCTCACACCAGACAATATTACCAACCAGATGATTATCCTGCTTCAGAACCGGAATGGAAACTCTGACTCGTTCCAGAAGGTCGAGCGGCTTTTGCGAAATAAACGCGAGGCCGCCAAGACTGACATTGGTTACGGTTTGATCCAGGGTTTGGTCGAGCTCATCTTCCACCCATTCCGGCGTAACCTGAATCGGCACATCGGAAGGGTGGCGAATAAATTTTCGGATAGTCGCTTTATCTGGCAATGGTTACCAACATTTTGTTGAGTTTGGCGACAAAACTGGCTGGGTCTTCCAACTGCCCGCCTTCAGCCAGTAACGCCTGATCAAATAATATATCAGACCAGTCCGCAAACTTCTTCTTCGATTTTTCCGCCTTGAGTTTCTTCACTATCGGGTGATCCGGGTTTATTTCAAGAATTGGTTTTGAACTCGGCAAATCATGCCCCGCATCTTTCAGGATACGCTGCATATGCATCGCCATGTCCTGCTCGTTCAGGACGATGCATGCCGGCGAATCGGTTAGTCGATTGGTAACACGAACCTCTTCAACCTTATCAGTTAGCGCCTCTTTCATACGCTTTAACAGTTTTTCAGCAGACCTGGCCTTTTCTTCCAACTCCTTTTCTGATGCTTCGTCTACACCCAGATCGAGCTCTCCCTTGGCAACCGATTGCAGCTTGTTACCTTCAAACTCCATCAAGTGCGAGGTCAACCATTCATCAACCCGGTCGGAGAGGAGTAACACTTCGATTCCCTTCTTACGGAATATTTCCAGATGCGGGCTATTCTTTGCCGCCGAATGTGAATCAGCAGCGATGAAGTAAATCTTGTCCTGGTCTTGCTGCATACGACCGATGTAATCGCCCAGCGATACATTTTGGGCTTCATCATCGGTATGGGTAGTGGCAAAACGCAGTAGTTTGCCAATTTTTTCCCGATTGGCGAAGTCTTCCGCCGGACCTTCCTTCAGCACCCTGCCAAATTCCTGCCAGAACTTTTGATATTTTACAGGATCGTTTTTGGCGATTTTTCCGAGCATGCCGAGCACTTTTTTAACCGAGCCGGTGCGGATACTGTCAATCAGCTTGCTGCCCTGTAAAATTTCGCGCGACACATTGAGCGGTAGATCGTTCGAATCAATCAGACCGCGTACGAAACGCAGGTATCGTGGCATCAGTTTTTCGGCATCCTCCATGATGAATACACGTTGCACGTAGAGCTTGATGCCGCCTTTGGATTCGCGGTCGTAAAGATCATAAGGTGCACGGGCCGGAATATACAGCAACGAAGTATACTCGTTGGTGCCTTCGACGCGGTTGTGACTCCAGTCGATAGGATCCTCGAAGTCATGTGCAACATGTTTGTAGAACGCCTTATACTCGTCTTCATCGATTTCAGACCTGGGGCGGGTCCACAGCGCGGACGCCTGGTTGACAGTCTCCTCTTCGATAACGGTTTCTCCATCATCGGTTTCAGGCTCTATGGTTTTATCCATGATCACCGGGAAACCAATATGGTCCGAATAGGAAGTAATAATCGAGCGCAGTTTCCAATCGTTCAAAAATTCGTCTTCATCGGCGCGTAGTTTGAGTGTCACCTCGGTACCGCGATCGGCCTTCTCGATCGATGCAATACGGTATTCGCCCTTGCCCTTTGAAACCCACTCAACCGCCTGGTCCACCGGCTCTCCGGCCTTACGCGTACGCAGGGTGACTTCTTCGGCGACGATAAACGACGAGTAAAATCCGACACCGAACTGACCAATCAGTGTTGCATCGTTCTTTTCATCACCGGTTATCGATTCGAGAAAAGATTGAGTTCCTGATTTCGCGATGGTACCGATGTGATCGATTACCTCTTCACGGGTCATACCAATACCGTTATCGCTGATGGTTATACTGCGCTTGTCCTTGTCGTAACTGACCTTTATTTTGAGTTCGATATCTTCTTCATAAAGACTGCCATCCGAAATTGCACTGAAACGTAGGCGATCACAGGCGTCGGATGCGTTGGAAATCAGCTCCCGCAGGAATATTTCCTTGTTCGAATACAGCGAATGGATCATCAAATCCAGTAACTGGGTAACTTCGGTTTCAAAACCACGTGTTTCGGTATTACTAGCTGCTGACATGTCTCGTTTTCTCCGGCAGAAATTGATATAGATTAACGCCTGTATATGCGGTTTTCAGGTTGTATTTTCAAGCTTATCGGCACCGGTTTGTGCGCTCCAGTCAATAGTTTATTGACTACCGACGCCCGGGTTTAACCACAACTGCTGTATCTTGTGATTCAACACCGATCGTCGGGCTGCGTCATCGGTGATGCTCAGCAGCTCCTCGAAAATCCGACGCGCATCATCGACCAGGCCGGATTCATGCAAGCTGTCGGCGGCATTGAATCTTGCGGTCTGGGCCCAGGGGTCCATCGAGTCTTGTGCGGGCAGAATCGCGGATTGCAGGTAAAGTAGCGCCGCTTGTTCAAATTTTTCGAGTCCCCGATAGGAATCGGCAATCCAGTAAAGTATCTCGCGCCGCTGTTTGACTTCAATTTCCAGACTCAACAAATGATTGAAATGAGCAATTGCTTCGGGGTGCAGATTCACTGTCTGCAAATCGAACAGGACTTGTAAAATGCGATCTGTGGTTTCGGGTTCCACCTCCAGATATCCGGCAACCAGGTCTTGCAGCACCTGGTTACCTTCATCATAGCGACCACCGAGAATCAGCACTCTGGACTGGCGCAATTGCCAATCGAAGCGACTGGTGCCCTCGGGAACCGTATTCAAACCCGACATCAACCTGGTCGCTTCTTCGATATCCGTAGCTTTTAGCGCCAGATCGACCAATTGAAAACGTATTCCGGGTGGAATTTTGCGTGCACTGGAAAATGTTTTACTCTGGTTAAACAGATTCTCCAACAATTTACGCTCGGCTTCATCGACCACGGCAAAGGTTTCCATATAACCCGTTGCCGCTCGATTTGCTATTTCGCTATTGGTCGATTTTAAAATCAGCATCGCAAACAGGGAGCGTGATTTAACCGGAGTAACCTTGCTTGCTTTGGTTGCCAGTTGCAACCATTTCTCATCGTCTCCCAACAACAGCTCAGACCGGTTTCCGACCACCTCGGCGTATCCAAGATAAGCTTCCCATAGCAGGTCAACGGGTAACTGGAACAATTGCAGCGGCGGCTGAACTGCACCGCGAAACAATGATTCCAGCGCAACCACACGGTCTACCGGTGCCATCCGCTGCGCCGCGAAATAGGCCAGTGCGCGTAAGGTTGCACGCTCTTCATCGCTGATCGCTTCATTGTCACTGCGCTTCCTGACCTGTTGCCAGAGTTCCGCCTCGTCAATCTGGTTTAACTTGAAACTTGCCAACACACTGGTCAATCTGGCCTGCCAGGCGTCGCGGCCTCGCAAAATAGAGAGCGCCTGATCAGGTCTGCCGGATTCGATCAGCACGCGTGCGCGCAATAACAACCAGTCAGGGTCGTCGCTATCGAAGTCCTGATCGAAACGCAACATCGCGATACGCGCATCCTCGATGCGACCATCTTCGATATAGGATTCGATAATCTGTCGACGCCAGGTTACATAGTCCGATGATTCACCGGCAACGACCTGCCAAAGCTGGCGACGCAAAACCTGACGTGCAGATACGGTTTGCCCTAACCCAAGAAAAGCCCTGGCCTGGTGGGTTGCAACCTGGTGTTTAAATTGCTTCGGAATATCGTCGGGTAGTCCTTCCACCCGAATTAGCAGTTCGTCCCATTGTTTCCACTGCGCCAAAATTGCCAGCCGTTCCTGTTCCCAGAGAATCCATTCGTATAGATCTTCGTCGATCATGGGTTGGGCCTGATCCAGCATTTTCAGCGTCAATGCCGGCGCCCCGGCTGCTGAAATCTTCTTCAGCAGATTGAGCCGCTGGTCGGCCGCTGCAGGAGATATCAGTCCCAGGCCGATTAAAACCCATATTACTGTTTTTATAGTTCTAGACATCATGTTTTAACTTCCCTGTCGAAAACATGAAGTCTGATGTTTTCGACAAGAATGGTTCCAGAAAAAAGCGTTCTATAACAATTCGTTGCAAGTTAAAACATATCAGCCCGCATTTCGCCTCACAAAAAGCGTGCAGCACCCGCATACGCGCTTCTATTAACCCGGCGACGACAGATGTTGTCGCCGGATCAATGGATTCGGTATTTGCGCTATGGAATCGTTTATAACTTTTCCCGTATGCGTGCCGCTTTACCGGTGCGTCCACGCAGATAGTACAACTTGGCACGACGTACCCTGCCTCGACGCTTGACCTTGATCTCGGCGATCAGCGGGCTATGTGTCTGGAAGCTGCGCTCGACACCTTCGCCATGCGAAATCTTACGCACCGTAAAAGCCGAATTAATACCACGATTACGCTTGGCGATAACCACACCTTCGTAAGCCTGCAGGCGTTCGCGCGTACCCTCCTTAACCCGAACCTGCACTACCACGGTATCCCCGGGGAAAAATGCCGGCAAATCGGATTTCATATTTCCCGCGTCCAGTTGTGCAATTATATTGCTCATTTCGATTCCTCAAAAAGCTTACTTTCAATACGGTGTCTGTCACCGTTTCGGGGTATTTTCTATCTCGGCAATATATGCGTCCAGCAAAGACTGTTGCCTTGCATCCAGTTCGGTCCACTGCAGCAATTCCGGGCGCCGTTGCCAGGTACGTCCCAGCGTCTGTTGTTCGCGCCAGGCACTGATCTCGAGCTGATTACCATTCACCAACACTCCGGGCACACGGTCGCCCAGGTATTCCTCGGGCCGTGTATAGTGTGGACAATCCAGCAAACCATCACTAAACGAATCCTTTTGTGCCGATTCGTCATGCCCGAGCACACCCGGAACCAGCCGAGTTACACCATCGATGCAAACCATCGCGGCCAGTTCGCCACCACTGATGACGTAGTCACCAATAGACCATTCTTCGTCTACTTCCCTTTGCAGCAAGCGTTCGTCGATACCCTGGTAGCGACCGCATAAAAAAATCACCGACCCCAGTGTCACCTGCTGCGCCAGTTTATTCTGGGTTAGCTGCATTCCCTGCGGACTGAGATACACCAGGCGCGCATCGGGACTTTGTTCCCGTACCGCGTTAATTGCATCCTGCAACGGCTGTACCTTCATTAGCATTCCGGGGCCACCACCATAGGGCCGGTCATCAACCCTGCGGTGCTTGTCCGTGGTATAGTCGCGCGGATTCCAGCAGTGTAGTTCGAGCAATTTCTGTTGCGCTGCTCGACCGACAACCCCGCAACTTATCACCTGTTTGACCAGTTCGGGAAACAGCGTGATTACATCTATGCGCATTTCAATACTCAGGCGACCAGTCGACAACCAGGCGCCGCTTACCAAGATCCACCTCGCGCACGATTTGCTCCAGTACAAAGGGTATCAAACGCTCACGTTCGCCTTTTAAAACCATGACATCATCCGCGCCGGTTTCCATCATCGAGGATATCACGCCAAGCGATTCCCCCCGCATGCTTTCGACCGACAATCCGATCAGATCGGACCAGTAGTAGTCGTCCGGTTCCAGTACGGGTAACTGTTCTTGTTTAATAAAAATCTGGCACCCTGTCAGCGTATCCGCCCGGGTTCGATCCTCGAACCCTTCCAGCATGGCCACTACGTTCATACCCTGCAACCTTCCATTGATCCCTACTGCTCTGAACACGTCATCCTGCTGGATGAACCAGGGACTGTAATTCACTATGTTTTCGCGGGGGCTGGTATTGGAAAATACCCTGACCCAGCCCTTTATTCCCTGCGATCCGAGGATATGTCCAACACAGATCAAACCATCGATGTGCTGGCTCATATCAAGTTAAGCCGCAGCCTTGCGTGCTCCTTTGATCAAGCTGGCAACACGATCGCTGGGTTTCGCACCTTGGGAAATCCAGTAATCGATGCGCGTATCATCGAGCCGCAATCCTTCTTCCTGGCCACGTGCCTGGGGATTGAAGAAACCGACGCGCTCGATATAGCGGCCATCTCTCGGGCTACGCCTGTCACTTACCACGACGTGGTAAAATGGACGCCTTTTTGAACCACCGCGGGCCAATCGAATTGAAACCATAAAAAATCTCCAAACTTAGTCGAGCTTTAAACATCGACCCTGGACATCTGCCCAGTAAATTTACCCGGAAAAAGTGTCCGAAACAGGCCCATAATTAGACCCATAATTAGACCCATAATTAGAC
>CAZAVY010000006.1:0-11085 GCA_964488685.1 uncultured Gammaproteobacteria bacterium | reverse complement strand
CCCATAATTAGACCCATAATTAGACCCATAATTAGACAATAAGCCATCAGGCAACAGTATTCCGCTGACCCTAGGATCAGAAGACCGCGTATTGTACCTAAATTAACCCGTCTGTGAAGTCCGAAATCCCTGTTTTTAAGCGGATTTTGGGGTATTTCAAAATTTAACCCGAAATTTATATGAAATAAACGAAACCGGGGGCAACCCGCTATCCAGGTTCAGGGCGGCGTCTGGTTAGCCGGCATTTCTCACCACCGTTCGTAGCGAGACGCTGTGAAAGGCCGTGCCCTGATGACTGTATTTCACACGACCGAAGAAGGGCGCAGTGCCTTAAAAGCGCATTCCCGGCGGCATTTGGCCCTTCATGCCACGCATCATGTTCGCCATACCTCCCTTGCTACCCATTTTTTTCATCATGCGCTGCATTTGTTTATGCTGTTTGAGCAGCCGGTTTACGTCCTGAATCTGGGTACCGGAGCCTTGTGCGACCCGACGTTTGCGCGAGCCCTTGATAACTTCGGGTTTACGCCGCTCCAACGGTGTCATCGAATCGATGATGGCCACCATTCGTTTCATTTGCCTGGTATGTGCCGGGTCCTGCATCGCCTGGGCGGCACCGGCACCCATTCCCGGCAACTTATCGATGAGACTGCCCAATCCACCCATTTTCTCCATCTGGGTAAACTGGTCGCGTAAATCGTCGAGATCGAAACCCTTGCCTTTCTTGACCTTGCGCGCCAGTTTTTCAGCTTTTTTGTGATCGACCTTTTCCTGCGCCTGTTCTACCAGCGACAGGATGTCGCCCATACCGAGAATGCGCGCCGCGATTCGATCGGGGTGAAACGCCTCTAACGCATCTGTTTTTTCGCCCGAGCCAATAAACTTGATTGGCTTTCCGGTGATGTGCCTGACCGACAGTGCCGCGCCGCCTCGGGCATCACCATCCGTCTTGGTAAGTACTACCCCGCTCAGCGGCAACGCATCATTGAATGCCTTGGCGGTATTGGCGGCATCCTGTCCCGTCATACTGTCGACCACGAACAGGGTTTCAGCGGGATTTATCGCGTCATGGATCGCGCGTATTTCATCCATCATTGGCTGATCGATAGCGAGCCGCCCGGCGGTATCAAGAATCAGCACCTCCACGTTGGCACGGTTTGCCGCGGAGAGCGCATCACGGGCTATGGCAACCGGTTTCTGGTCGCTGCTACTGGGGTGAAAATCGGCACCAACTTCAGCCGCCAGCGTTTTCAGCTGTTCGATCGCTGCGGGGCGATATACGTCAGCGCTTGCCAACATAACCGTCTTTTTTTCCACTTCCTGTAGACGGCGTGCAAGCTTGGCTGCGGTGGTAGTCTTACCCGCGCCCTGTAACCCCGCCATCAAGACGACTACCGGGGGCTTTCGATTCAGATCGATCGGGACCTGAGCTTCGCCCATGATCGAGACTAGTTCATTATTGACGACCTTGATTAGCGCCTGACCGGGAGAAAGGCTGGTGATTACATCCTGGCCCAGCGCTTTCTCTCGCACCGCTTCGATGAAATCCTTCACCACCGGCAGAGCGACATCGGCTTCGAGCAGCGCCCTGCGCACTTCGCGCAGGCTGTCTTGGATATTGTCGTCGCTCAGACGTCCCTGGCCGCGCAGATTTTTCATCGTTTTGGTTAAACGATCGGTCAGATTTTCAAACATTGGATGGGCTCATATCGAGGCAAAGACTGCATTATAGCAGCGCGATCGTCTTAACCCGGAAATTTCATAAATCTGCGCAAAGATCGCGCAGGATATTGGTTTTACGAAGAACAATCGAAACAGCCTCGTATCAACGATTACCCGGGACCGAGGCTATGTTTCTTGTGGAATCAATCGACTGGCGAGATTGTGCATGATATATGAATTTTCCGGGTTAAATATCGTCAGAATTTGAATACTTCGCCACCCTTTAACTGGTGGACATTGAACCCGGGCATGGCATCGACGCATTCCCGGTAGATCATTTCTTCATCGCCCGGTTTCAAGTGCGTCAGCCAGACATCGGGGCGGTGTTTCATCTTCAAGATGTCGTCACCCAGCAAACTGGGGCAATAGTGCTTTGATATCTTGCTAATTTCGAGGTCGTTATTCGAAAAAGCGGATTCGACAAACAACAAATCGATGTTTTCGTAGTCGTTGAGTACCGACCAGAGCGTATCGTTGGTTGTGGTATCGCCACTGAAGGCTACATTTGCACGTCTTGACGACAGGCAATAACCGACTCCGGGGACGGTATGGTTGACCGGGATCATTTCGATCTCACGAGAGCGGATGGTCAGCTTGTCGCCGGGATTCATAATTTCAAAATGAATCGAGGGATTCTCCTTGGTTGGCAATTCAGAAAAATCCGGCCAGATAATCCAGTTGAAAATATGCGCCTTGAGTGCCTTGATGGTTTTTTCCTGGGCATGCACAACGATCGGCTCTTCATGTACGCCGAACATGCTGTCAGCAAGCAGTGGCAAACCAACAATATGGTCCATATGCGAATGTGTCAGAAATATATGGCGGATACCAGTCATCTGGTTGAGCGGTAGATCGCCCAATCCGGTACCTGCGTCGATCAACAAATCATCATCGATCAGGAACGAGGTGGTTCGCAAGTTTGCCCCAATTCCGCCGGCCCATCCAAGTATTTTAATTTGCATATACTTTAATTGTGAATTCCCGCTTACCTATTCGGAGGTAGCTACCGACCCCATTACAATTTTATAGCAAACAAGCGAAGGTTTGGCGCATTTTTTTCTTATACGAGAATTCTGCACTGTCGAATTGAGTGCAACGAAATTATCATGCAGTTCCCGGGTGGTAGATCCGATCCGGTTGACAAGCGTAAGTTCGTAGGCGAACCTCTTCCCGGGCGCCGACCGGTAGTGCGATAACCCCGATTTTCAGTTACACTTTAAAGCTTATATCAACGATCTAAAGCAATGTTCCCCACCACTGCAAGTGCGTTCGCAGTTCTATTTTACTGCTTGTCCGCGTTTTTGATATACAAACAGCTTGAAACAAAGCAACGCCAACGCTGGCTTGCGCTGGCGCCAGCGCTGGTGGCAATGTTGTTGCAAACAGCGGCTCTGAATGCCCTCATAATTCAGCCGCAAGGATTAAACCTGGGCTTCTTCGCCGCTTTCGCGCTGATCGCGTGGCTGGTATCAATTCAGATTCTACTGAGCAGCATCTTTCGACGCATCGAAAGTCTCGGCATCGTCATATTTCCAATTAGCGGCGGCGCCTCATTGGTCGCCAGCCTGTATTTTGCAGATCATCTAATCATTACCGGCAGTCGTGTTATTCAGGGACATATCATGATATCGGTAATCGCCTATAGCCTGATCACGCTAGGCGCTTTTCAGGCAGGCTTGCTCGCCTACCAGGATCACTCCATCAGGCAGCACCAGCCTGGAGGGTTCATCCGGTTTCTGCCGCCACTGCAAGACATGGAAACCCTTCTGTTTCAGTTTCTCGGTATTGGTTTTATCTGCCTCAGCGCTTCATTGCTCAGCGGCTTCATCTACCTGGAGGATTTATTCGCGCAGCATCTGGTCCACAAAACAGTACTGTCGATAGCCGGCTGGTTAATACTCGGTGTGTTGCTTTTTGGCCGGTTAAAGTTTGGCTGGCGAGGCAAAACGGCTATTCGCTGGACGCTGTCTTCATTCGCATTCCTGATGCTTGCATTTTTTGGTAGCAAGCTGGTTCTGGAATTTATCGTTTAAATCCACTGTTGAACGAAATCCCGTTACATTGGCTGTTTATCGCATTCGTCGCTCTGATCCTGATGTCAGCCTTCTTTTCGAGCTCGGAAACCGGACTGATGAGTCTGAATCGTTACCGGCTCAGGCACCTGGCTGATAAAAAACATGGCGGCGCAATGCGCGCTGTGGCATTGCTGAAAACTCCCGACAAACTGATCACACTGATACTGTTGGGCAATAACTTCATTAATATCCTGATAACCCAGCTGGCAACCTATATCGGGTATCGGCTGTATGGTGAAGCCGGTATTGCGATTGCGGCCGGTTTGCTGACGCTGGTGTTATTGCTGTTTGCCGAAGTAACACCAAAGACCCTGGCTGCGGCAAACCCGGAAAAGATCGCGTTTCCTGCAGCATATGTCTATCAACCGCTATCAAGAATTATGCTGCCCCTGGTGGTTATTATCGACTGGTTGGCGAAACTGGTACTGAAACTGTTTTTACTTTCGGATAAAAAACCCGATAACGACGCGCTCACTTCCGAGGAGTTACGCGTCGCCGTTAACGAAACCAGCGGTCTGATCCCGGATTCACATCGCGATATGTTGCTCAGTATTCTCGACCTGGAAAAGGTGACTGTCGACGATATCATGGTACCGCGCAGCGAAATCATCGGCATCGATCTCGAACACGACTGGCATGAAACCTTAAAGCTTATTACCAATTTATCCTATACCCGCATTCCAATTTACTCGGGCAATATCGACAACCTGGTCGGAATCGCTTTAATGCGAAAAATTTTGCCCTTGCTGTTAAATGACGAATTTAATCCCGAGAGCCTGATCGAACTGACCCGGGACGGATATTTCATTCCTGAGAGCACCCCTCTCACTACGCAACTGCTTAATTTTCGCAAAAATAAGCGTCGCATAGGATTTGTGGTCGATGAATACGGGGATATCCAGGGACTGGTTACGATCGAGGATATTCTCGAGGAAATTGTCGGTGAATTCACGACCGACCCCAGTGCCCTGCACCAGGACTTTTTCCAGGATGCCGACGGCAGCTTCCTGATCGATGGTTCGACACACATTCGCGACATTAATCGTAACCTGAGCATTGTGCTGCCCAGCGAAGGTCCACGTACATTAAACGGACTGATCCTCGAGCACATGGAGTTTATTCCCGAAGCCGGCACCAGTATGAAAATTAATGGTTATCCGATCGAAATCATGCAGGTTAAAAATAATATGGTGAAGACGGCGCGACTTTCCATGCCATCGGATACCCATATGACAAACCCACAATCGGAACTACCGCTCGATGATGGCTAGACAGAGCGCACAGTTTCAATGTCGTGAATGCGCCACCCTGCAACCAAAATGGTCGGGGCAATGCCCGGATTGTAAAGCCTGGAACAGTATCGACGATATACCGACCGTACCCTCGGGCCCGGGTGGCAAATCCAACTGGCAGGGCGGCGCCAGCCAATCCGGTGTTGTCACCCTCGAGGAGATACCAACCAGTGATACCCCACGTTTCGGAACTGAAATTGGCGAACTCGATCGTGTGCTCGGCGGGGGTCTGGTTGAAGGATCGGTAATTCTTCTTGGTGGCGATCCCGGCATCGGCAAGTCCACTATCCTGTTGCAATGCCTGATGCTCGTCAGCCAACAACGCGATGCACTTTACGTCACCGGGGAGGAATCCCTCCAACAGGTTGGTTTACGCGCCAGACGCCTCGGACTACCGCGCGACAGTTTAAAGTTGCTGAGCGCCACCTGCGTGGAAGATATTATCGCACAGGCGAGCGGTAACCGGCCCGCGGTCATGGTAATCGATTCGATCCAGACCATATTCAGCAACAGCCTGCAGTCGGCGCCGGGATCGGTAAGTCAGATAAGGGAAAGCACTGCTATGCTGGTGAGATTTGCCAAGCAAGCCAATGTTGCCATCTTTCTGGTGGGTCACGTCACCAAGGAGGGGCAGTTAGCGGGGCCGCGAGTTCTCGAACACATGGTCGACACCGTACTTTATTTTGAGGGCGATGCATCGACCCGTTACCGCGTGATCCGGGCGGTTAAAAATCGCTTTGGCGCAGTCAACGAACTTGGCATCTTCGCAATGACTGAACATGGTTTGAAACCGGTAGGCAATCCATCGGCAATCTTTCTGGCGCAGCATGATCAACCGGTATCAGGCAGCGTGGTGATGGTATCGCGTGAAGGAACACGCCCTATTCTGGTCGAAGTTCAGGCGCTGGTGAGCGAATGCCACGGCGGGCAACCGCGCCGTCTCAGCGTCGGTCTCGAATCGAATCGACTGGCGATGTTAATCGCAATTCTGCAACGTCATGGAGGTGTGCCACTTTACCATCATGATATTTTTATCAATGCCGTGGGTGGCGTACGGATAGCTGAACCGGGTGCAGATCTGGCAATAATTCTGGCCATTTTATCCAGTTATCGCGACCGCCCGCTCAACCAGCGTTCGCTGGTATTTGGAGAGGTCGGTTTGTCGGGCGAAATCAGGCCGGTAGCCAATGGGGAGGAACGTTTGCGGGAAGCCGGCAAGCATGGTTTTGAATCGGCCATCATCCCAAAGGCCAATATGCCGAAACGCGGTGTATTTAAAGATCTCAAGTTAATTCCGGTCAGTCATTTGGCTGATACCGTGGATGCATTATAATCGCGACATTGTGAATGCGGGTGATAACATGGCCGAAACTAAAGACAAGCTCAAAGATTTCGAAAAATCGCTGCAACAGCTTGAAAAAATAGTCAATAACATGGAGTCCGGGGACTGTGGCCTGGCGGAATCGATCGAGCAGTTTGAAAAAGGCATCAAGCTGGCAAAGAACTGTCAGGATACGCTCGCCAACGCCGAGTTGCGAGTTGAACAATTAATCGAAAAAAATGGTTTACAACAAACCGTTCCCTTCGAAGGCATTGATGAAAATTGATGCCTGGAATTTCGAGCCTCTTGTTGAAGAATTCCAGCAAAGAGTAGACGCTGCTCTCGACCGCTGGCTTCCCAAAGCCAATATGAATCCGATGCGCTTGCACCAGGCGATGCGCTATGCGGTTCTCGCCCCGGGCAAACGGGTGCGACCGATTCTGGTGTACGCGACCGCGTCGGCATTTGGCATCGACCCCGAACGCGTCGATGGTGCCGCCTGTGCGGTAGAAATCATTCATGCCTACTCGCTAATCCATGACGACCTACCCGCAATGGATGACGACGATTTGCGACGTGGCCTACCCACCTGTCATCGCGAATTTGACGAAGCGACTGCTATTTTAGCCGGTGATGCGCTGCAGGCACTGGCTTTTTATATCATCAGCCACGACCCACAGATGACCAGCGACCCGGCGGCACGCCTGCAGATGATCGAGAAACTATCCTTATTTTCCGGGTCGCGCGGAATGGCGGGTGGTCAGGCCATCGATCTTGCCGCGGTTGGCAATAGCCTCAACATTGCTGAACTCGAAACCATGCACATTCATAAAACCGGCGCATTGATTCGTACCTGTGTTCAGCTTGCTGCCCTCAGTACCAAAAGACTGGACCCACGGCAGTTCAGCGCACTCGATTCCTACGCAAAATACATTGGCCTGTCGTTCCAGGTGCAAGATGACATTCTTGATGTCACCGGTGACACCGAGACCCTGGGTAAGACGCAAGGCTCGGACAGTGACCGCAATAAACCAACATTCCCATCGATAATCGGACTCGAAGCATCGTATCAAAAGGCACAGGAATTGCATCAGAACGCGTTACAGGCACTTTCAATATTTGGTGAGGAAGTCGACATTTTAAGGTATATTTCGGCCTGGTTCGTCGAAAGGAAAAGCTAAGCGAAGCAATATGCTGGATAGCAGTTCATTGGATAAACTACGCGAAACATTTCCGTTACTGGCGCAAATCGAAAGCCCCGCGGATTTGCGCGAGCTCGAGCAGCAGCAGCTGCCGGAACTGGCGGATGAGATACGTGGTTTCCTGTTACAAAGCCTGTCCCAAACTGGAGGCCACCTGGCATCCGGTCTGGGTTCGGTGGAAATCACTATTGCCTTGCATTACCTGTTCGAGACACCGCATGATCGTTTGATCTGGGATGTGGGCCATCAGTGTTACCCGCATAAAATTTTAACCGGGCGCCGCGACCAGATGGCCGGATTACGCCAAAAAGGAGGTCTGTCCGGTTTTCCAAAGATCACCGAATCCGAATACGACCATTTTGGTGCCGGCCATTCGAGCACCTCGATCAGCGCAGCCCTGGGTATGGACATTGCCGCCAGCGCACAAGGGTTCGAGCGCAAAATAATTGCAGTCATCGGTGACGGGGGCATGACTGCCGGCATGGCCTACGAAGCTTTGAATCATGGTGGCGCCATCGACAATAACTTACTGGTAATACTCAATGACAATGAAATGTCAATTTCGCCCAACGTCGGCGCCATGTCCAAGTATTTATCCAGTATCTGGTCCGGGAAAATTTATACCAGCCTGCGTTCGGGAGGCAAAAAAGTTTTACAACGCATCCCCAGCGCCTGGGAACTGGCAAAGCGTGCCGAGGAACATGTCAAGGGTATGGTGACACCGGGCACCTTGTTTGAAGAACTGGGCTTCTCTTACTTTGGACCCATAGACGGCCACAATCTGGGTGATCTGCTCTCCCTGATACGAAACCTGCAGAAGATTTCCGGACCCAGGATGCTTCACATTGTCACGCGCAAGGGTAAGGGATACCCACCTGCCGAGGAGGACGCCTGCCGGTTTCATGGCGTAGGCCCTTTCGATCCCGAGACCGGCGAAGTGAAGTCTTCCAGCAAACCGGGCATACAATCTTACACCAGTATTTTCTCTGACTGGTTGCTGGCGAAGGGCAGGCAGGATTCGAAATTACAGGCCATCACGCCAGCCATGCGGGAAGGCTCGGGCCTGGTCGAGTTTTCCGAGGAAATCCCTGAACGTTATCACGATGTCGGTATCGCCGAACAACACGCGGTAGCCCTGGCCGCAGGGATGGCGCGCGAAGGCGGCAAGCCGGTGGTCGCGATATATTCGACTTTCCTGCAACGCGCTTACGATCAACTGATTCACGACGTCGCAGTCCAGGATCTGGACGTTACCTTTGCGGTTGATCGGGCCGGTATTGTTGGTGCTGATGGTGCCACCCATACCGGCAGTTTTGATACCGCTTATTGCCGCTGCATTCCCAATCTCATCATGCTGGCGCCGGCAAACGGCAACGACATGTTGCTGTTACTCAATACAGCTTATAACTACCCCGGTCCGGCATTAGTGCGTTACCCGCGAGACAGCGTCGCAAAACCAGATACCAAAAACCTCGATGAATGCGTTGAAATTGGCAAGGCGCTGCAGGTGCGCGAGGGCAAACAAACGGCATTATTGGTGTTTGGCAGTCTATTCAGCATTGCACAGCCGATTGCCGACGAGTTGGATCTGAGCCTGGTGAACATGCGTTTTATCAAGCCCATTGACGAGGCCACGATCGACCATCTGGCCAGCAATCACGATTACCTGGTGACCCTGGAAGATGCGAGCATCATCGGCGGCGCCGGGTCGGCCGTACTCGAGTATCTTAATCGACGGCGCATAGATATCCCGCTGTTACGACTGGGGCTCGACGATGTGTTTCCGGCTCATGGCAGTCGCGAACAGGTGCTGGAGGATTTCGGACTCGACCCGGAAACTGTGCGTCGTTCAATCGTCGAGTTTACCCGGGTTTAGGCAGCCTTCGATTATTGACTTAAACTGGTATTTTCGTGTTCCACTTTTCCAGACCTCATGGCGCCCTCAGGTTTAAACAATGGCTTCAACTAAAGGTTTATCCTACAATGATCTTTGTTGGATTATTGAAACTGACACACAATCAAGCTACAGAGTAATATTATGTCTGAAACAGTAACTGGCACGGTAAAGTGGTTTAACGATGCCAAAGGCTATGGTTTTATTTCGCAAGAGGGTGGAAAAGACGTTTTCGTTCATTACAGCGCCATACAGTCTGAAGGTCATAAAACACTTCAGCAGGGCCAGGCTGTAACCATGAAGGTTACCGATGGCGCCAAAGGTCCACAAGCCGAAGACGTTACCCCCGCGTAAATCACAATAACAACATTAAATTTACAACTGGATCCGGTCGCTATCTGACGGAAACAGTCACCCGGCGAAATCATCGATTTCGTTCACTCTGTGTGGTTGCCCGGGGTTTCGGCAGTGTGTTTATCCTGCTATCGCAATCCCTCGATGTTAGTGAAATTATTCCAGTTATGAATTGCCTTAAACCGGTTGCACAGTATAATAACCCAGCTATTTACTCAGTTATTGTCATGCCAATAATTTCTGTCTTGTCTGGTACTGAATCAGCTCAACGCTGTAATTCCGCCAAATTATATCAAAGGATCGAGTCATGAACGGTGAGCCAGCAACTAAAGCGGTTTTGTCGATTCCCGATGTCCAGGGATCAGCCGACACGCGCGAACTCGCAATTAACAAGGTCGGTATAAAAGATATCCGCCATCCTGTTATTGTCAAAGACCGCTCTGATGGTCAACAACATACGATTGCCACTTTTAGCATGTTTGTGTTCCTGCCGCACCAGTTTAAAGGTACTCACATGTCAAGATTCGTTAAGATTCTGAACGATCACGAGAAAGAAATTTCCTATTCCTCGTTCAACGAAATGCTGCTGGAAATGGCTGATTTGCTGGAAGCTGAATCGGGCTATATCGAAATGAATTTTCCGTATTTCATCAACAAAAAAGCACCTGTCTCCGGAGTCGAATCACTACTCGACTACGAAGTATCTTTGATTGGCGAGATCAATTCAGGTGTTACCAGCACCCGAATCAAGGTACAGATTCCGGTCACCAGCCTGTGCCCGTGCTCCAAATCAATTTCGGATTATGGCGCCCACAATCAGCGCTCGCATGTGACCATAAACGCCAGAACCAGTGGCTTTATCTGGATCGAGGAACTAATCGATATCGTCGAGAAACAGGCTTCCTGTGAGCTTTATGGCCTGCTCAAACGCCCCGATGAAAAATACGTGACGGAACGAGCTTATGACAACCCGAAATTTGTTGAGGACATGGTGCGTGATATAGCGGGCGAGTTAAACAAGGATGATCGTATCATCCAGTATGTGCTCGAATCAGAGAATTTTGAATCGATTCACAATCACTCGGCCTATGCCTTGATCGAGTACGATAAAGCACCATCAGGGTAGCGTACCTAATGCCTGTTGACTTCCCGCTCGTTTCAGCAGACCCATCATTGAATTAGCCCGGAGATTTCATGAACTGCCGCGATGATTGCGCAGGACGTT
>CAZAVY010000005.1:30044-63526 GCA_964488685.1 uncultured Gammaproteobacteria bacterium | reverse complement strand
CGCTATCATCGTACGCCTGGCGGCAGTTCATAGCGATGCCAGCAGCGCGTCACCGAGGGTTGGGCAACTTGCTGCAGGCTCCCGGGTGAAACTCTTCGGGCGCAAGGCTGGTTGGAAGGAAGTGTTCTCAAGCGATAAATCGCTGGTTGGCTGGGTACGTAGTTACCAGGTGCGCGAAGGAATCGCTGCCGAGGCTGCCGAGGTAGAAAATCAGGAGGATTCGCGTGGGTTTCTGTCGGGGCTGGCAAGTTTTTCGCGTAAGGCCAGTCGCTTTTTCTCAACCGGATCATCCAGCACCAGTGCGGGAACCGCGACTATTGGCGTCCGGGGCCTCAGCGAAGCCGAAATCAAGTCGGCCAAACCCGATTTCGATGAACTGGCAAAAATGCAGAAATACGCCAGTAATCGAGAGCGGATCGATCAATTCGTACTGAAGGGTAAGTTAAGACCCAATAAGGTAAAGCATTTAAAAACAAAGAAAAAGAAGAAGAAAAGTTCCAGCGGCGCCGGGGACGCCAAATAAAGGTGGATATCAAGCCAGTTAAATGGCTGATATTACTGGCCGTTATTTCGGCCGGCATCCCCGGTTCGATCGTTGCGTTGGATTTAGGCGACCTGGTTAGCCTGGGCAGTAAACTCAAGAACATTCTTGGCGAAGTCACCACGGAACAGGAAGTTGAAATGGGTGGTAATCTGATTTCCGGTCTGCTGGGTGCGGCGCCATTGGTCGACGATGACCAACTTCAGCGATATGTTAACGATGTAGGCTATTGGGTTGCATCGCATTCTTCGCGCAAGGATCTGCCCTGGACATTCGGTGTAATCGACTCTGACGGAATCAACGCTTTTGCAGCGCCCGGGGGATATATCGTCATGACCCGTGGTTTATACAATTTGCTCGAAAACGAAGCGCAATTGGCGGGTGTGCTGGCACATGAAATTTCACACGTTGTCGCTAAACACCATTTGGAAGCGTTGCAAAAAGTCATGAAGCGGGAGTTTTGGACTGACTTGACGGTTGCGTCGGTAGGTAATAAGAAAGATCGAAAAAAATTGGGGAAACTGGTAAATGCAGGAGTGCAGCTATACGCTACCGGGCTGGATCGAAAATACGAGTTCGATGCGGATTTACGCGGCGTCGTGCTCACCGCTCGTGCCGGATACGATCCTTTTGCCTTGCTTGATGTATTAACCACCATTGACAGCATAAGCCCCGAATCCGAGGAATTGACGGTAATGATAAAAACACACCCGCCGACGAACGAGCGCCTCATACAGCTTGCAGACAAGATGGACGGACGCCTGGATTCCTATGCTCTCGGGCAGACCAATCCCGGGCGTTTTAATCAAGTCTCGGGTGGTGCCAGCTAGTACCGCAACAAAGCCCGGAGTTTAGTCCCCACATGTATGAAGTCAGCGATAACGATCGCGTGATATTGCGCTGGTTGCTTGTTTGCCTGGGTTTGGTTTTCGCGATGGTCATTCTGGGTGGGGTGACCCGTTTGACCGGCTCGGGGCTCTCCATGGTGACCTGGCATCCGACCGGGGCCTTACCACCGTTAAACGCTGACCAGTGGCTCGCCGAGTTCCAGCTTTATCAGCAGTACCCGGAGTTCCAGAAAATCAACAGCGACCTGACGCTTCAGAGATTCAAGTCGCTATTCTGGTTTGAATATTCGCATCGTTTGCTGGGACGGCTGATCGGCCTTGTTTTCCTGTTGCCTTTCCTGTTTTTCTGGCTGCGCAAGATGATCAAACCCGGGTTGACGCCGAGATTGATCGTCATGTTTTTGCTGGGTGGGTTTCAGGGATTGCTCGGTTGGTACATGGTCAAAAGCGGGCTTGTAAGCAACCCGCATGTCAGTCAATATCGTTTGAGCGCACATTTGTTGAGTGCGGTCCTGATCTACGGCTTCATTCTGTGGACGATATTCAACCTGGCATTTCCCGGCGAATATCGGCGACTCACCGAATCGAGCGTAGTGGTCTGGCGTAAAGCATCATTGGGGCTGGTGACGCTGTTACTGATCACCATCGTTTCCGGTGGTTTCGTCGCCGGCCTCAAGGCCGGGTTAATTTTTAATACCTTTCCACTCATGGGAGGTAAACTGATTCCAGAAGGCCTGGGCGCATTGTCTCCCTGGTATCTGAATCCGTTCGAAAATATGGTTACGGTGCAATTCAATCACCGCTGGCTCGCCAGCGCCACTGGCATAATGCTGGTCGGATGGTACATTGGCGGACGTGTTCATTTTGCAAACAGGATTCAGCGCAGCTTCAAGTTGCTGGGTATGATGGCAATCGTGCAGTTGCTGCTGGGCATCGCCACCCTGTTGTTGCAGGTACCGTTAACGCTTGGTGTCTTGCACCAGGCCGGCGCTTTAATATTGTTCAGTGCGCTTTTATTTAATATACATGCACTTAGCCGGGTGTAGTAAACGCAACAGGTAGTTATAATTAAGGCGACTCTGAATAAACCAGGGGTTCCATAACTGATTTGAGAAATTCGGGACAGGGGGCAATGAGTACCGTCAGGATTGGACATGGTTACGATGTGCACGCATTCACGGATGGTGACGGTTTCGTGCTGGGTGGCGTATTGATTTCCTGCAACAAATCGATTGTTGCGCATTCCGATGGTGATGTTCTTATCCACGCGTTGTGTGATGCGTTGCTGGGAGCGCTGGGACGTGGAGATATCGGTCGACGGTATCCCGATAGTGATGCCCGGAATGAAAGTCGCGATAGTCGCGAATTTTTACGCGACATCAAAAAACGGGTCGATGGTGATGGTTATCGCCTCGGTAATGCCGACATTACCATCATTGCACAAAGGCCAAAAATGGCTGCTTATATCGATGCCATGAAACAAGCACTGGCATCTGATCTGAGCTGCACCATCAGGCAGATCAATGTGAAGGCGACCACGACCGAGTATCTCGGTTTTATTGGCCGTGAGGAAGGTATTGCGGTTGCGGCAGTGGTTATTCTGGAGACGGTCAAATGACGCTCGGACCCGTAATGCTCGACATCAGGGGTTATGCCCTGGATGATGAAGATCGTCGGCGCCTCACTCATCCGCAGGTCGGTGGAGTAATTTTGTTCAGTCGAAATTATCAGGATCCCGGGCAATTGGCAGCCCTGTGTAGCGAAATTCATGCGCTCAGGGATCCACCTCTGGTGCTGGCGGTGGACCATGAAGGTGGGCGTGTACAACGATTTCGAAACGGTTTCCAGGCATTACCGGCAATGTTGCACCTGGGAGACCTTTATGATGAAAATTCTGTGCAAGCCTTGCAGCTTGCTGAAACCCTTGCCTGGGTAATGGCGGCGGAATTGCTTAACTATGGAGTGGATCTGAGTTTTGCGCCGGTGCTGGATGTCGGTAATCCGGTGAGTGGCGTCATTGGTGACCGCGCCTTCCATCGCGACCCCGAGGCGATTTCACAGCTGGCCAATGCCTGGATACGCGGTATGTGCAAAGCGGGAATGGAAGCGGTTGGCAAGCATTTTCCGGGACATGGTTCGGTCCAGGGAGACTCGCACCACGTGATGCCGTTCGATCGCCGCAGCATGGTTGAAATTGAAGCGCTCGACCTGATTCCATTCCGGCGAGTCATCGCGAGCCATTTGGCCGGTATTATGATGGCGCATGTTATTTATGACCAGATTGACACTCATGCCGCAGGCTATTCGCATTACTGGATCGAGACGGTATTACGCGAGCAGTTGGGATTCAATGGAATTGTTTTTAGTGACGACTTGAGTATGAGTGGTGCCGAGTCGGTGGGAGGGTACCCGGAACGGGCCAGATTTGCACTACAGGCCGGTTGCGATATTTTACTGGTTTGCAATAATTCGGATGCTGCCGATGAAGTGTTGGAGTCGTTGAATTCCTACGCAAACCCGACCTCGCAGCTACGCATGATACGCCTGCATGGCGTGCCCGTGAAAACGGGTTTGTTTGAATCCCGGGAATGGTTGGACGCCTGCCAACAACTGCATGGTTTTAATCGGCGTCTGGGTGTCGCGGAAAGTGGAGATCTGTTCGACTGATGTTTGATACTGAAAACTGGTTCAGTGGTTTTAACCGGGAATGGGCCTGGATAATGCTGGTATTTTTGGTGGTTCTGGTCACTGCGTTTGCCAGCTTTTTCAGCAAGCGTGTTCTCGATAATATGCTGAAAAAGCTGGGTCGTACCCGAACTCGATGGGATGACATTGTGTTGCAGGCGATGATGCGCCCGATAGTCTGGATAGTCTGGTTGGTGGGCCTGGACATCGCGATCGATATTATTTATGTCGAAACTCAAAGCGCGATTTTCACCTATTCCGATTCGATTCGTGACGTCGGAGTGCTGTTTTGTCTTACCTGGTTCGTGCTCGGAATGATTCGTGGCGCAGAGCGGGAGGTGGGCGACAATTCGGACAAGGTCGACAAACATACCGTGCAGGCGCTAGGCAAGTTGCTGCGTCTGGCAGTCATCATCACTGCAACGCTGGTAATTTTGCAGACCCTGGGTTTCAGCATTTCAGGGGTGTTGGCAATGGGCGGCATCGGGGGTATAGCCGTCGGATTTGCAGCCAAGGATTTGCTCGCCAATTTCTTCGGCGGGTTGATTGTCTACCTGGATCGTCCTTTCGTTGTCGGTGACTGGATTCGCTCACCTGATCGGAATATAGAAGGAACCGTGGAACAGATAGGATGGCGGGTTACCATGATCCGCGATTTTCAATCACGGCCTCTATATGTCCCCAACTCGGTATTCACCAATATAATTGTGGAAAATCCCTCGCGCATGGCGAATCGACGTATCTATGAAACTATCGGCCTGCGGTACTCAGACCTGGCCTGCATGGACAGGATCGTATCCGAAGTCCAGGCCATGTTGATTAATCACCCGGAAATCGATACCGAACAGACCATGATCGTCAACTTCAATGAGTTTTCTGGTTCTTCGGTCGATTTTTTCGTCTATTGCTTTACCACGACAACCCAGTGGGTTAAATATCACGCGGTCAAGCAGGCAGTGATGCTTGACATCGCTGAAATTATCGACAATAACAACGCGGAGATAGCGTTTCCGACATCGACAATTCATATTCCCGACCCGGTCGCTGTCAACACCACTTGAAATGAACCTTGTCAGAGCACAGCAAGTACACCAATCCGCAGAAATAATGTTCGACGAGAAATCTGTGGAGCAGGGGATAGCCGAGCTTGCGATGAAAGTTGCAGCCGACTGCGAACGAGATTTCCCGCTCGTATTATGTGTCATGAACGGAGGTCTTTACCTCACCGGGCAGCTGCTGCGACACTGGAATTTTCCATTGACTCTCGATTACGTACATGCGACCCGGTATCGACTCGCAACGCTTGGAAAAAACGTGCTGTGGAAGGCGTATCCGCAGAATGAAATACAGGATCGTGATGTCATTATTGTCGATGATATTTTTGATCAGGGTTACACCCTGGAAGAGGTCAAATCCTACTGCCAGAAGCACGGTGCACGCAGATGCCGCAGTGTGTTCCTGATTCGTAAGACACACGATCGAAAAAAAGCGGATGTCCAGCCTGATTATGTTGGGCTGGAAAGTGACGATTGTTACCTTTATGGGGCGGGCATGGACTTGAATGGCCATTTCCGAAATCTATCCAGTATCTATGCCCTGCCGGAAAAAGTTGACTGATGCTGGCCATCATTGGAGGTAGCGGCCTTTATACAATGGGCGAAGACTTCGAGTCCGTCGAACAGGTTCCGCGCGACACTGCCTATGGCGATACTTCTGCCGATATCGTGCAGGGCACTTGGCGAGATCTGCCGCTGGTTTTTTTGCCGCGTCACGGCCCCGGGCATCAAATACCACCGCATCGAATTAACTATCGGGCCAACATCTGGGCGTTAAAACAGTTCGGGGTTAGCAAAATTATCGCGGTAAATGCTGTCGGTGGGATTACCTCCGATATGCCACCCCTGGCTTTAGCCTTGCCGGATCAGCTTATCGATTACAGTTGTGGGCGCGCAAACAGTTTCTTCGATGGTGATGATGGGCAAGTCACACACGTCGAATTTGGATGGCCCTACAGTGCGGGCCTGCGTAGTATCTTGCTGGAAGCTGGCGGGCAATTGGGTCAAGCCCTGGTAGCTTCGGGTACCTATGGCGCCACAAACGGGCCGCGCTTCGAGACGGTGGCTGAAATCGCTCGAATGCGAAGAGATGGTTGCAATATGGTTGGAATGACGGGGATGCCTGAAGCGGCACTGGCACGCGAACTGGAAATAGAATATGCCTGCCTGGCGCTGGTGGTGAACTGGGCTGCCGGCGTCGAAGACAAATCCATCGAAATCCGGGAAGTACTGACCAATCTGGAGCAGGGCATCGGCAAGCTGAGATCGCTATTGTTCGCGGCGACTCGGCTGATACAGCAATGAACTACTGTAGCCAGTGCGGGCAGTCCGTCAGTTTGAAAATCCCGCCCGATGACAATCGCGAACGCTTTGTCTGCGATAGCTGTGGCTTCGTGCACTATCAGAACCCGAACAATGTTTGCGGTGCACTGCTGACCAAAGGAGACAGGGTACTGTTGTGTAAACGTGCCATTGAACCACGTTATGGACTTTGGACCTTGCCGGCAGGATTTATGGAAAATAATGAAACCGTGTTTGAGGCGGCAGCCCGTGAATCGATGGAGGAAGCTAATGCGCAGGCAGGTCCGCTGGCCCTGTTCGGAGTTTTTAGCATGCCTTATATCTCACAGGTCTACCTGATGTTTCATGGTCAGCTGGTCAGTGATGAGATATCGCCGGGAGTTGAAAGTCTTGAAGTCGGCATGTTTACCCGGGACCAGATACCCTGGGATGAGCTGGCATTCCCGGTAATGACCCATAGCTTGAAGCTTTTCTATGAGTACGGCACCGACAAGGTACATCACGCCTGGTTCAGTCGGAATCCGGATCGCAGCGTGGAACTGCATTCTATTGATTAGTTATAGGCCAGCGAGAGGTCGGTGAATGCTGAAACAATCGATTGATTGCGGCCATTGTTTTTGGATTCATAAAGCGCGACATCGGCACGCTTGATTAATTCACTGATGGTTTCACCCTTTACGATAGCCGCACAGCCGAGACTCGCGGTGATCTGCCCGACGTATTCAAACTCGGTTTTCCCGACCAGATGCCGAATGGTTTCGGCAATCGGCAGTAGATCGTCTTCCTCGATCGTGGTGCAGCAAATCAGGAATTCCTCACCGCCCCAGCGTGCCACAAAATCACTGGTACGAATCGCGCTTTCGAAGGTCAGTGCAAGTTTTTTCAACACCTTGTCTCCGGTATCGTGCCCAAAGCTGTCGTTGATAGACTTGAAATGATCAATGTCCAGCATGATGATTCCAAATCGTTGATCGTGGCGTTCGAATCGCGAAAATTCACGGTGTAGAATCTGATCCATGTTAGTGCGATTCGATAATCCGGTCAGACTGTCGGTCAACGCCATACGCGTCAACTCGGTATTGTCTTCCAGCAGTTCTTTCTGGGTATCGAGCAATGATTCGGTGCGTTCATAAATTTTCTGTTCCAGGTAATTGTTCATATCCTGTAACTGGCCCGATAATTTACGGCCGTACCAAATCGCGATGCAGGTAACCGTCAGGCTCACCAGCACGGCAAACACTGAAAAAATGGCTATATGAGTGCGACTTTGCTCGGCTTCCCGGCTCGCCATTAATAACGCTTTTTGCACATCCAGACGTTGTGCCTGGGTCAGCTCTGACAAATGAGAGAGTAGGGGCGCTGTTTTAGGTAAAACTTCCTGTAGTAGAATTTTACCCGCCTCGTTGCGGCTGCCGTTTAGAAACAATACCGACACCTGTCGATTCAAATCGTTAATATCGCGATCCAGGCTGTCAATCGCCTGCATGATTTCACGTTCGCGTGGCGCCAGCATCGGTAGCAGCCTGGCATGGGTTTCGGTGTAGGCACCGCTCAGGCGGTTGAAGTTCGGCCAGGATTCGTCTTCGATAAATTCTTCCTCGTGCAAAAACATGGACTGCATGAATCGGGTACGGCTTTGAATGATGGTCGATAGTTCGTTTATCAGGCTGATTTTTTCGAGTTGTTGTGAAACTCGAGTGTTGACGCTGCGGTTATTGCTGGTGGTCGAGTTGAACGCCAGAAAGGCGAGCGAAATCATCATCAAGATAATGATACCGAACCCATAGATTAGTAAACGAGTATGGTGATGCATTTATAGATTCCTAAACCCGAATATGTTGTGCCTTGTCCAGAGGTGCCAGACTAACATTTAGTTGATTATAGGATAGATGCACAAATTTTCTGCTGTACTTGATCGATATTTCGATAAATTACTCCGTGTACATCGCTCTCCAGGCTAACCACGGTTTTATGCTCCGCAACAATGATTTTATGCAGCGTTTCGGCGCTTGATGGCGATACCACAGGGTCACGATTTCCCTGGTATATGTAGACATCTGCATCGATAATGATGCTATCTTCGACTAACGTGTTGACAAGCTGTTGTAACTGGTATAGTGCCCGAATCGGGATGTGCCGGTAGTTAATTTCCGGATTTTCGGTTTCATTCGGGATAAATGGAACCAGGCCTTCAGAGTTCACCCAACTGATCAGTTTGTTGGCATGGTATACCAACGGAATAAAAACCATGTTTTTGTTCCTGAAATGGATGGGTGAGTTAACACTGGTTACCGATTTAATTTTCTTGCCCGGGTGATTCGCGGCGTAGTTTAAAGCCAGTAGCCCACCGGTAGAAAAACCGACTATATGTATCGCCTGGCTGTATGCCTTGACAATATTGAAACCTCGTTCCACCGATGCTGCCCAGTCATGCCAATTGCGACCGCGCAGATCCCAGGGTGAGGTACCGTGACCTTTCAATCGAACCCCAAGCACATGGTGGCCATCGGCATGCAGACGTTCACCCAGACTCCGCATCTCGGCGGGACTCGATAAGAATCCATGAATCAATAGAACCGCGGCAGCTGATTTCTGTTTTGACCTCAGGAAAAACCAGTTGGCATCGGCGGTTTGTGTTTGCTGTTCATTGATTTCCCGGTAACGTTCACGCTGAAATCGTTTACGATCCCACTCATAGGCCAGAATCTGATCATCAAACCGGTAGTCGGCAAGCCCTTGCGCATCGACCTGGTCGGTATGCGTCATCGCCTTGTCGATGATGCGGGTAACCTGCAATAAAGGGCTGATTTCATTCGCATATACGCTGATTAGATTTTCAGTGCGAACTTCGTCGAATTCAAAATCCTCGATCAATTTCTGGTCGAGCACGTATTCTTCCTGATCGATATGCAATAACTCCAGGTCGAGCACGGTTTTAAGGAACTGATCGAGTCGACTGCTGCCCTTGTCGATGATCGACCCATATTCTTCCGGATTGCGAAGGCTTCGGTGCAACGGGTAGTCCGATTTTTGAAAAAATTTGATACTGAGGTAAAGCATTTTATGGAAACGCTTACAGCTGATCCGGCGCAAACCCTGCTGGTACAGCTTCAACGTGATCATCGAGGCGATATGACTCAGATTTACCGTAACCGCTTCGTACATCGAACGCATGTAGTCATCACGTAGCCTGTTAGACTTGATTTTCATGCCGATCGAATGGATCCGTCCCCCCCAGTGCCCGGTCCGGGGTTTGAGTTCAAACAATTCGTTCAGGGTTTCAAAGCGATGTACCACGTTGGGGAGCATTCTCCTTTCCCACCAGCGCCAGTAATTTCCGACCACAATTGGCTTCGAAAAACGAATATCCATGTCGGTGTCCTTGAACAGCAGGTTTCCCTCGATGATCAACTCTTCGGCAAATCGCCGATTAATGCCTTTGTTAAATAAGCGTGCGGCCTGGTACAAAATGTTGTCGCTTACCCGAATCGGATAAAAGGTAATATGGCTCGGTACTATGACGGTGGGTTTGTGCGCTTTTTCCATCAAATGCTCGATGTTATCGAAATCGAGCTGTTCCGCCCAACGTTCGATACGATCGTATTTACCGTCTGAATAGTCGCGCCTTAAAGCGGTTTTGAATGCGTCCAGCGCGAGTGCGATTACGGCCGACCCACGGTGGTGTTTGCGGCGGTCGTTGGCAGTGCGCGAGAAAATACTGTACTGGCCCTGTTGATTGATCACCCGTTTATCCTTAACCATGCCGCCTTCCGGGAAAACCACGAGTTTACGGCCGTGTAAAATCTCGCGGGCCATAAATGGAAACAGATTTGGCAGGTCGTTGGGTACCACTCCGATGGAATATAGAAACCGGCTGAAACGCTCATCACCTTCAAAAAATTCGGCCGAGGCAACCGAGCGGCAATAGGCCCCGGTCGCATCCTTGATCAGATATTGTGGTATGAAGGTTTCGAAGCGAGCGAAATGATTGAACAAAAAAATATCACCCTGGTGTATCGGATCGTCTTCGTCGTTACTTTCCCGGTGCAACTTGATGTTGAGTTTCAGCAGTTTTTTGGTGGTACCAAAAGCCTTGACGCAAAAGTCGTAGACCCTGGTGTTTATCTCTGGATTTTCCGGACTGTGCGGCATTTATCTTCTACCTTTCGACAACATTTTGCATCGAGATTGCTGAGATCATGTTGTATCTGGCTCCAAAACCTGTTTAGAAGTTTTATCCGTGGCCGATAGAACAGGAATAAATAACGAATTCTTAATTTTAATGCGCAAGGGTACCTGTCTATTTCTGCTTTTAATAGCGGTTTCGATTCATGGTCAGTCTTTAGCGGTGGAGCCGGGTTATGACTTTCGGGTTGTCATCGATGTTTCCGGTAGCATGAAGCAAACGGACCCGAAAAATTTACGCGTGTCGGCATTAAAATTAATCAATGGTCTGATACCTACCGGGTCACGCGCCGGTGTCTGGACCTTTGGGCGTTACGTCGATATGACCGTGAAGTGGGGTAAGGTGAATGACGCATGGCGCAAACAGGCTGACCTTGGCGCCGATAAAATTCACTCCAACGCCCTGTTAACGAATATCGAAAGCGCACTGGCGCGAGCTCAGGTCGGCTGGGAAAAAGCGGATAAAAAAACCCGCCGTATCCTGTTGTTACTGACAGACGGCAAGGTTGATGTGTCAAAGGATCCCGCAAAAAATGAAAAGTCTCGCAACCGGGTATTAAGCGAAAGTTTAAACACGCTCAAGGTAGCCGGTGCCCAGGTTCATACGATCGCACTTTCGCGCAGCACCGACGAGGTTCTGTTAAAACAGTTGGCGCTCGAGACCGGCGGTTCATTCGCGATCGCACACAGCGCCGACGAACTGCAAAAAGTATTCTTGAAGATGTTTGAACGCGCCAGCGAACCTGACACGGTGGCCCTGAATGGCAGGGAATTTCCGGTAGATGCCAGCATCAGGGAAATGACCTTGTTGGTTTTTCGCAGCGCGAATAGCCAGTCGACCATTTTGATACCCCCGGACAGTCCTGCAATCAGTGCCCGGAAAACGCGCGGAACTCGTTGGCGTAGCGATCAGGGTTATGACCTGATAACGGTTAAGAATCCTGAACCCGGTATCTGGCGCATCGACGCCGAAATGGATCCCGACAATCGGTTGATGGTGGTTACGGATTTAAAATTGCAGGTCGGTGGGATAGCTGCCTATAGTTCACCGCGAGACCTGTTCAAGGTAACGGCCGAGATTTTAGATCGGGACAAGAAAATCAGTAAGAACAGTTTTTTGAGATTCGTCAATTTTGAGGTTACCCATATCGATGTCGATGGTAGTGAGAATAAGTATATGCTGGCACATACAACCGAGCGTAAGCACAAGGGGCAATATCTTTATCAGCTTGATCAGAAATTTGCCGAGGGAAAACATAGTTTTGTAGTTTCGGCTGACAGTCGAACTTTCAATCGAAGTAAGCGCTTCGATATGCAGGTACAATGGCCGGTGGAAGTCGTGGTCGAGTCTCAGCAGAACCCCGGTGTTTACGAACTAAAACTGCGAGCGCGTGAGGAATACCTGAAACCGGATGGCCTCGTTGCCGATGTCAGTATCGAAGCGCCTGACGGATCGAGTGATAGCCTCGAACTGGAAGCATCGGCCGGATGGTTACGCGCCCGTATCGAGACCCGTCAGAACGGCTTGTACCACGCACATGTGAAGGTATCCGCGCAATCAAATGCGATTGAAATTCTGGATCTGGATCTCGGCAGGTTTTCCATGCTTGGCGTGTACCGTGAACCCCCGGCCACCTCCGCTGAAGTATCCGAAACACCGCCTGGCGAAGCGGTCGCGACGGAGCCGGAATCCGACGGCATTAACTGGAAACTGGTCGGGATTGTGATAGTCGTAGTCAATCTATCCCTTTTGTTGTTGCTGGCGCTGGGTTGGTGGTTGTTAAAGCGCAAACGGACTTCGCCCGAACTGATTCCGGAAGCCGAGGAAATCGGTGCTTGAAGTCAACGCGATATATTTTATTCTGTTGATCGAGGCTCTGGTGCTGTTGCTGATACTGTTACTGGTCCTGGTGCTGGTAGTTTTAATCAGAAGGCGACGTCGGTGTCGGGATGTGGCGCAACTGGTATCAAGTATCAAGGATGGTTCCGCGTTACGCGGAGCACAAACGAAATCGTTTCTGGAAACGGTTTATCAATTCGAAGCCGAGGATATGAGATCAGCCTTGCTGAACATCGAAAAACAGGAAGCAGAATTCTTCCAGCATCTGATCGATAGCCTGTATCGGCGAAGCGGCGCACCCGTTACCACGCTCAATGAATTGCTGTACCGATTAATCGAATCCTACAAGTGTCTTCAACCTCGATTCGAAGCAAAGCCCGTGGAAGAACCGGAAGCCGTTCGGGAGCTCGCCACGATGCGGGAAGAAAATGAAACCTTACATGGCGATCTATCGCTGGCCAACAACAAGCTGAGCGCCATGATGATGGAATTTGGTGAAATCTTCGGTGGCGGCAAAGATCACCAGCTGACGCTAAAGGAAATCATGGACAAGGTAGATGCAATGAAAGCGGCCCAAAAATCCGAACCATTGTCGGCAGCTCATAAATAATCAGGTGCGTTGCCACTGCGCCACTTGATATTGCAGCCGACACTGGGAATCTGTTCATCCGGTGGTTCGGTTCCACCGAGCAGGGCTTCAACGGCGGCCTTCATATTCTTGCCGCTTACCGTTACATTGTTGCCCGGTCTCGAACCATCATACTGACCCCGGTAAACCAGTTCATGTGCCGCATCAAACAGAAAAAAATCCGGAGTACAGGCAGCCTGGTAAGCAATCGCTACCTGCTGGGACTGGTCGTACAGATAGGGAAATTTGAATCCATGTTTACGCCCCAGCTCGATCATTTTTTCAGGACTGTCAGCCGGGAATCCGGTTACGTCGTTGGAATTGATCATGATCACCGCGAGCCCACGCTGTTGCGCATCGCCGGCAAATTCGGCAAACGAGTCGATGATGTGCAGGACGTAAGGGCAGTGATTGCAGGAGAAAGCCACGAGCAGCGGCTTGCCATTGAAATCGGAGAGATTCACCCGGTTGCCACTATCCGGTTCGGGAAGCGAAAAAGGCGGCGCTGGGGTGCCTAATTCCAGCATAGTTGATGGGGTTTCTGACATTTAGTTGCCCGGTCATATTATATGAACATGGAATTATACACTCTATCTGCTATCCCGGTTAACCTGCCTATTACCTAAAGAGAACGATGCCTGTGCAGATCTGAAAACAAGTTCCAATCGGGGTGCGGCCCTGGGGAACGCTTTACGGAATAGCGGTACCGTTGTGTCGGATCGATAGGTAAATTTAGGCTTGAGCAACATCCCGCATAGCGGTGCCCCATGTCCATACCCCTTCTGATATTCGTTCTGAAGTTACTCCATTGTTGCAATTTTAAAGGTTAAGCTCGCGTCGAGGATTCGAGCATTAATGCGTTTGACGAAGTTATAACCGGCTGCTGATACTTCGGAAATCCCCCCGCTGCTGACTATACTTATAGCCCTGTGAAATAACAAATTAATGCATTGACGGCTAAACTGGAGAAACTTTCCGCGACCCGTTCGACGGAACAGATATTGCGAGGCGAAATCGTGGAATTGGCCGCGCAATTGGCCGCTGCGCAGGCGAAAAACGATTTCCTGGAATATCGACGCCGGGAACTCTCGAAAATGCTCAAGCTGGGTATTTGGGAATGTGATGCCGAATCAAACAAACCCAAAAGCTATTCCCGGGAAATGGCCGATGCCATTGGAATTGACCCGACCGAACTCGAAGTTCTTTTCCGCAGTCCGGGACGATTGGAAAGCCTGGTGCATCCGCAAGACAGGGGAGTATATCTCAAAAACCTCGATACCAGGTCGATCCTGCGACCAGGCATGGGCCATATATTCGAGTACCGGGTAATTACCAAAGCGGGAGAAACCCGATACATACGCGAATTCGAACAAGGTGTTTTCGATGATGACGGCAAGCTGGTATCGAGCTTTGGCATGTTGCAGGACATTACCGAGTCCAGCGCATTGATCGAGGCATTGAAGGCGAGCGAGGAACGATATCACAGCCTGTTCGCGCAATTGCCGTTGGGTGTGCACGAGGAAGATTACAGCACGATCAAGAAGGTAATCGACAAGCTCCGGTTTGAAGGGATCGATAACCTGGAGGAGTATTTTCTGGATAATCCGAGGTTGGTGCGCGAAATGGTTGGCACAATCCGCATTACCGACGTGAACGAGGCGTTGGTAAATATGCACGAAGCGGAGTCCAGGGAAGAATTTATTGCGGTCAAATCCAGTGTGGAGGATTGGTGGAACCAGCAGTGGGTCGATTATCACGCCGCCGAGTTCGCCGCGCTTGCGAGCGATAGTAAACATCACCAGGTGGAACGCGTCGATACGCGTGTTGATGGTACTCCGATTCAAACCCGGTCTATCGTAGCCCTGGTTCGTGGTTACGAAGATTGCTGGAAGCGCGTGATTTCGATCCATGAAGATATCACCGACCGTAAAATTACCGAAATGGCCCTTATCGAGGCCAAGACACAGGCGGAGCAGGCAAACCAGGCCAAGTCCGAGTTTCTGTCAAATATGAGCCACGAACTGCGTACGCCACTGAACGCGATCCTTGGTTTTTCACAGTTGTTTGCTTACGATCGCGACCTGAGCGAGCAGCATCAGGCAAATGCCAATGAAATAAACCGTGCCGGCAAACACTTGATGTCCCTGATCGACCAGATACTCGATCTGTCGCGTATCGAGGCCGGTGAAGTCGATTTACCACTGGAGCCGGTCTCATTGCATGCAGCCCTGAGTGAAAGTATCAACTGGGTGACGCCATTGGCACAGGATCGTGATATCAAAATAGAGTTCGACGCATCGCAGTTCGACAAACTGAACGTTGTTGCGGACTCGATTCGATTGAAGCAGGTTTTTTTAAACCTGCTGACCAATGCGATCAAGTACAACTGTGAGGCAGGAAAGGTTAACGTCGTATCCGACCTGACCGGCGATAATCGTATACGCATCGGCATCCGCGACACGGGCGATGGTATAACGCCCGATAAATTGAAAGAGTTGTTCCAGCCGTTTAATCGCCTGGGCGCCGAATTAAGTGGCATTGAAGGTTCGGGAATCGGGTTGGTGATTACCCGGCAGCTGGTTGATTTGATGAATGGCGAGCTCGAAATCGATAGCAACCCCGGTGCCGGCAGTACCTTCTGGGTGACGATGGCCCTGGGACCGGCATTTGAGCCCGGTCATGGGCCGAGCGAAGTGCAGGTGACGGTTAACACGGAGACGCGATCAAATGGCGATGCTTCCCGAATCCTGGTGGCTGAGGATAATATAATCAACCAGGAACTAATGGCGGCGCAGCTGGAGATACTGGGGTACCGGGCCGATTATGTAGAAAATGGCGAGCAGGCGCTACAACGCTGGCAACGGGGTAAATACGGTCTGCTGCTAACCGATATTCGTATGCCGAAGATGAATGGATACGAACTGGTAGAGGAAATCAGGCAACGGGAAGTCGATCAGAACCGGCGAACGCCGGTTATCGCGATTACCGCGAACGCGCTGAAGGTAGATGTGGAAAAGTGCTTCGAAGCGGGTGTTGACGATGTGATTTCCAAGCCCGTGGAATTGGAGGAATTACGCAACGCGCTGGAGAAATGGGCTCCTGTCGGCCCGGCCGAAGTGAGTTTGCCCGATAGCCCTGAAGTTGCCGATCTAGCGCTTGAAAAATCAATCGATCTTGAAATTCTGGTTCAATCCACGGGTGATAAACCGGAACTGCATCAACATTTATTGAGTTCATATCGCGACAGGCTTGATGAACAAATCGATAATATTCAACAGGCTTTTGCGTGGAAAAATAACGAGCAAATCGGTGAATATACCCACAAGTTGAAGTCTTCATCGCGTAGCCTCGGCGCGATGGCATTGTCCGGGATATGTCAACAGCTGGAGTCCATGTCCACCGATCCCGACTGGGCGCAAATCGAAAAAATGATGCCTCGGTTACGCCAACTTGCGGCTGAGGTTTCCGAGTTTATTGATAAATTTATGCGCGAATCAGAAGCGGTGGCAGTCGCGTCGATTGCGGAATCCGAATTCAGGCTCGAGTTAGCTGACGACGGCGAAGATATTACACAGTTCAGTATCAAGCTGTTGCTGGTTGACGATGACTATATAATGCACCGTGTTGCCACGGTGATTTTGAATGACCTGGGTATTTCCGGGGTACTAAACGCGATGTCGGGAGGCGCGGCGCTGGAAATACTGCAACAGTACAGCGACCGCGTCGATGTTGTCATATGTGATCTGAATATGCCGGAAATGGATGGGGTAGAGTTTATTCGGCACCTCGCGAAAAGGAATTTTTCGGGTGCGTTGATTCTGACCAGCGGCGAAGATCTGCGTATTTTGAAGACGGTGGAGAAACTCGCGATCGAGCATGATTTGCATGTGCTCGGCGTATTGGAAAAACCGGCTACCCCGGCCAAGATCAGCGAACTGCTCGATTCACTGGATCAGATTCGCCAGGAAGGGACCATGATGATGGTTGATGCCTTCAGTCTGGCCGAACTGGAATACGCAATTGGAAACGGTGAGCTGGACACCTATTTCCAGCCCAAGGTTGACATAAAATCCGGTCGCGTTGTCGGCGTTGAGGCGCTGGCTCGCTGGAACCATCCTGTCAAGGGATTTATCAGGCCGGACGCATTTATCTCCATGGCGGAAGAAAACGGATTGATCGGGGATTTAACCGATGTCGTTTGTATCAAGGCACTCGAGTATGCGTCACGTTTAAAAGGGATGAACTACAAACTGAATATCGCGATAAACCTCTCGGTCGATTCGTTAACCAACCTGGAGTGGCCGGATAGAATATCGAGCATGCTCGAACAGTACCAACTGGAAGCTTCCAGTATTTCTTTTGAAATTACCGAAAGTCGATTAATGGGGGATCTTTCGATCGCACTCGACATTCTGAGTCGCCTGTCGTTGAAGCGGTTCAACCTGTCGATCGATGACTTCGGTACCGGTTATTCCTCGATGGAACAACTTCAACGCATCCCGTTTTCAGAATTCAAAATCGATCGTGCCTTTGTTCATGGTGCGGCACATGAGTTGTCGGCGCACGCAATTCTTGAATCCAGCGTGCTGCTGGCGAAGAAGCTTAATATGAAGATAGTAGCCGAAGGTGTAGAAGATCAACAGGACTGGGATGTTGTCGCCGAACTGGGCTGTGATCAGGTACAGGGCTACTTCATATCGAAACCCCTGTCGTTCACCCATCTGGTCAAGTGGCTGGAACAGTGGAATGCTGAAAAAATAACGTCTTGACACCCCTTGAAATAATAACATTAACTCCCAGATAGATAGCTGCGACTGCCAGGTCTCAAGCAGAATGGCGGCGTATTTATTAATTGCTTCATTAGGAGAATTTGTTATGACAACCATCGATTTATCCCCCCTGTACCGCAGCAGCATCGGTTTCGACCGCATGGGCTCGCTGCTGGATAACGCCCTTCGCAGTCAAAAAGCGAGCGCCGGATTTCCGCCCTATGACATCGAAGCTACCGGTGACAATCGTTATGCGATTACGCTTGCAGTGGCTGGATTTGAAGAAAGCGAACTCGACCTCCAGGTTGAAAAAGCTGTGTTGCGTGTACGCGGTAAGAAAGCTGACGAGGCCGCGGACAAGTCCTACCTGTATCGCGGAATTGCCAACCGTAGCTTTGAACGCAAGTTCAACCTCGCAGACTTCATCGAAGTCAGTGGTGCAGATCTGAAAAATGGCCTTTTGACCATTAGCCTGATCAAGGAAATTCCCGAGGCGATGAAACCCAGATCGATCACAATCGGCTCGGAGGGTGTCACCCTGGTGCATCAGGACGACGCTGAAAAAGCAGCTTAGTCAGAGCCAGCAATTCTCACCACCGTTGGTAGCGATACGGTGAAAAACCTAGGCTGGCTATGGCCGCAGCCGTACTACCGGCTGCGGCCATAAATTAATCAATTTGAAGTGGCTCGGTTGCCGTCACTTTATTAAAAGAGGTATCATGCTGGCACCGGGCGGTGATTTGAACCCATAGGATGTCATCACCACTGAATTTTGAATCAGGGCAGGTTGACACTGGCCGGTTGCAGTCATACCCAATATAGGGTAAATCGGATTCAATGTGATTCTGAACACATTAATAGGACCCCCAAATTCTTATTTTGGTACCTGCCTGAATACTGAAACTGATTTACCATGACCGATTACTTGACTACCAAAGGAATGGACGGGCTATATGCCACCAATAGCACCGACCGCAGGCTAATAGCGGAACTAGTCCAGCCATTGGATTATTTGTCAAAAGAACTGGTGAGCGATTTCATCGAGAATCGGCAGTGGCGGGCAGCGCCTCAAAAATCCTTTATCCAGAAGCTGCTCAGGTATTAGTAATTCTCTACTGGTTTCGATTGAGTCAAAATCCTTTATTGAGACATCCCGTTGCCTGCCGACAAGCCGCTATAAATTTTATGTAGCAATCAAGGCAGGCTAGTTATCCCGGTCAACGCGCACATATCTGCCACCATCGAAGCCTGAAAAAAAGTGCGCCACCATGGGATGTTCGATGGGTTCCAGAATTTCATCAGACTCCAGGTTTTGTTCAGCAACATAGGTGGAATGCTCACTCCTATTCACCAATACATGGTACCAGGGCTTGTTTTTCGGAGGATGGGATTTCGCAACTGCCTGGTACCACTCGTCCGTCGCCTGGAAGTTTTGATCGACATCCACTATTACACCCCGATAGTCGAAAAGGCGATGGTGCACCAATTCGCCAACGGAGAACTTAACCTTTGTGATGTTCGTTACCTTTCCCATGATTTTGGTAGTTTAGTTCATGGAAAGCTTTAATGTCTTTCCCAGGGTTTCTGCTACCTTTGCAAGGGTGGACAAGCGAATATCTTCGGCATGATTTTCAATTCTAGATATGGCGGATTTTTTCGTATTCAGTTTGTCAGCCAGCTCTTCCTGAGTTAATCCAGCACTCTCTCTTGCCTGGCGCAACATGACGCCTAGCTTAAAATCTGAGTATACAGACGGATAATCTTTTGCAAAGGCTTTATCCTCGGCCATTCTTTTTACCACATTTTTCTTCAAATCACTGATGACGATTATCCCTGACGAGATGATCCTTTCTCCTGGCTTTTGCAATTGCAATTTTCCTGTCGGGGGATTTCTGCATTTTCTCCCTGCTTCCATCAGCAAATCGAATATTGGCATCGGTCGGGAATCAAATCTGTGACTGGTTTTCTGTAAGCCCAGTCCTACAAAATCTGTCCGCGTTATCCGATAGTAAGAATTGAACCGGTAGGTCATAGTTTTCACAATAGGGGGAGGCAACCGTGAATCTATCACCACAAATAGAACCTGTGTCAACCAGGCAGCTTTTATCATGCCTGGGTTTGGCAATCGACGAAGCTAAACTGGTTAGATCGATTATTCAATCCAGGGATCTAACCCGTAAGCTCAAAACGGAGAATCCTTTATCCGATAGGCTGAGGTTCCTGAACCGGGAGATAGATTATCTCGAAGCAAAGCTGGTACAGGTTCGAAGTCGGGTCAGTAGAAGCTGACCTGCTAAATCACCCCCAAGTTAGAAGCTGCTCCCATAATTTTCCAGGCCAGGACTAAGGTTGTTTGTTACACGATGGTACCGGGGGCACTCGAACCCCTAGGGTGTTAACACCAGTATTAGGCGACAATTAACTTGGCCGGTCGGACGACAATTAACTTGGCCCCTTTATCAGCACCAACCCATTATATCACCGCTAGGGTGGAACCATCACTGCTGTAATTAGCTATGTACCGGCTCTATCTGTAAAACTTGCCTAAGCCATGTAGAGGCACGCAACACACGGTTTTCTCGGTTTGGTAGTACCCATGGCAGGGTAGAACTATCGGGGCTGACAGGATTAATATTTGTGAACCTGCTCAAGGAAGCTATTGCTTCCCTAATTTACACTGGAATCCAGTAAATTCAGGAATGTTTCGTGGAACGATTGTTCGTTTCAGTTTTTAAACTTGTATTAAGTACCTAGCCCGGAAAATTCATAAATCATGCACAATCTCACTAGTCTATTGATTCCACAAGAAATATTTCCTCAGTCACTCGTAATCGCGGATACGAGGTTTCTTCGGAAATTTCCTTGTGAAATCCCATTTCTTTATGAAAACAATATCCTGCGCGATCTTTGCGCAGATTTATGAAATGTCCGGGCTAGCAAGAAGCACATGAAGGATAGAAGTTACGAGATAATCAGGGAGCTTAACCGTCTTGCTAATGATAGCAGTCTGCACCCAAAAGTGCGTATAAAAATGCGGGATGTGGCCCAGCATATCAAAGAATTACAGGATGAAATTCAGCAAATGGAGGGGCCAGATATCATTCTGGAAGTGTAAATGAAATTTTGGTTTTATTTACCAAAGTTTGCTTATTAGAGGTGCGTTATCGACATCAATTGCCGGTGTAATTCTAGATGATAAGGGTGGGGCCTGTCAGCTCCCTGGCATCATGTTGTTTTGCTCGCTGGTGGGGCTGGTAGCCGCACTGGATGTGTTGAGAATAAACCGAAATGAGGGAGGCGTACCCGAAAATCTCAGTTAAATTTAAGGATGCAGTAGGTGATTTTCGATGACCGTTTTTTGTACTTTGCCGCCTATCACTACGCAGCGCTTAATCGACAGCTTGCCAGGCCTTAGCGGCAATTCAGGCGAGATCAGATCCTGCATCTTTTCGGATTAATCAGGCTTCCTTAATAATCGGACTTTTTAAAACCAATCAAGTAAACTGCCTTCAGCGCTATACCCGGGGATATCCAGTGGAATACTTACTGCAAGTTAGATCAAATGTGCTTGAGGCGCTTCAATCAACCCCGGCGGTGCAGGGTGTTTTATCCGGTAAGCCGAATCCCGAGGTTTATGGCCGCTATCTGACCAACGTGTGGCACTACGCTCAGCACAGTTCGATAGTCATTGGCCTTGCGGCTTCCCGCTGCGTGGCGGATAACCCGAAGTTGGCGGATTATCTGTTTCACCACTCGCAAGAGGAACTGGGCCACGAAGTGTGGGCATTGGATGATATGGCAGCCCTGGGAATGGACATCGATGAAGTTCGCAAGTCACGCCCGGTTTCGTCCTGTGCCGCGATGGTGGGTTTTGAGTATTTTACCGCGGCTCACGCCAATCCGGTGGGCCTGTTTGGTTGGCTTTATGTACTCGAGGCGATGGGGGATGATTTGGGTCACATTGTGTCTGAGCGAATCGCCCAGGGGCTTGAACTTCCGGATGGGGTGAAATTTCTCAGAGGCCATGGTGAAGCGGATGAAGCGCACACAAAGGATCTGACCGAACAGATTCAGACTAACATTGCTAGTGAAGATATCGCCGATGTCCACCATGTTGCCGATGTTATGGCCGATCTCTACGTGCGTATTTTTCATGAAATCGGAGAGGCGCCGGTGAATAAGGCTGACTAGGAGTCTGTCGGACTTAGGATAAATCTACTGCGGAAAAGGCATTTTGGCCAGATTTTCCTATCCAATTCGTTGAATATGAGTGACTATACCCAAAGCATTCGCTTCGCTCATGGGGCAGGCCCTTCGCCTCATTCGATAGAAAAATCTGACTCAAAATGCCTTTCCCTCGCTACGACACCCTAAGTCCGACAGACTCCTAGCCATGACAATTTCAGTTGTAAGAATCTCCACACAGGCACAATGCGACAAGATATTCTCGCTGCGATACGAAGTATACGTTCGGGAACTGGGTATGACCCAGGATGCCGATCATGAAAAACGAATGTTGTATGACGATCTCGACGAATACTGCGAGTCTTATGGTGTTTTTGAAGACGATCAAGTACTCGGCTCCCTGCGAATCGTTTATCTGGACGACCTGCCCGACCCAACGCCATTGATCGAAAAATTTTGTATGCAACCGGCGATTGAATCCGTGGGCAGCTCCGCTATTTGCACAACCAGTCGGTTTATCCTGGATCAGCGTTTGCGCCATGGCACGATAGTTTTTCGTCTGATGCAACAGGCCTATAAAGATGCCTGGGACAGGGGTGCCCGCCTAAACTATGGCGACTGCAGTCCACACCTGTTGCCATTCTATGAGCACCTCGGTTACCGACGTTACAGGCGTGGCTACAACGACACCGCGTTCGGATTCAAAGTACCGATTCTTATGTTGATGGGAGACCTGAAGCTGCTGGAACGGGTTCGTTCGCCGCTGGCGAGATTGGCAAGGACAAGATCCGACGACGCTCAATCCAGAGACTGGTTTGAATCGACCTATCCCGACTATCTGGATATCGAAAGCGCGTCGTTGCTTGCGGAAGAAACATTTTTCGATTTGCTTACCGAACGAGTTGCCAGTGATCCCTTGCACAAGGTGTCATTGTTAAACGCACTTGACCAGCAAGAGGCCGAGGAATTTTTAAAACAAGCCACTTTACTGAATCTCAAGAATGGCGATTTGATAGTCCGGGAAGGGGATCGGGATTCCACGGTCTATGTACTGCTAAGTGGCATCGCAGAAGTAACAGTCGGCGATCCACTGCAACCGCCGGTTGCGGTCATTGGCGCTGGTGACACTTTCGGCGAGATTGGTTTTTTAACGGCGACACCACGAACCGCCTCGGTTACGGCAAAAAAGGATTGCGAGGTACTGGTTTTGTCGGGGGAATTTTTGCAACACTTTATCACCCGCGAACCGGTTATCGCTTCGAAAGTATTGCTCAATCTGTCCAGGGAACTGGCTGGTCGATGCGTGTTGGCGACTGAACAATTAAAACCTGCGAACTAAGTCGCTGAATCACAACCTATCCATTAGACCTCAATCAGCCTTTCTTTAACTGCCCCGGGTATTGCCTACACTGTAATCCCCTCAAAAGCCGATCAATCGAGCGTGCCAATCAACACCGAAGTGACAAATCCAGATAACTTGGCAGGTGTTGCCTCATGCTAGACTAAATCTGGACTAATGGAGAAAATTTCAGGATCTCAGCGCTGACGTTGATCCTGTTAAAGTGTTGCTATAGCGATGGTACCGGGGGGGGGACTCGAACCCCCAAGGTGTTACCACCAGCGGATTTTGAATCCGCCGCGTCTACCAGTTCCGCCACCCCGGCAAGGAGGGCGCATTCTAAATCATAGACTTCCAGGGGCACAATACTTAATTCCTGTTCGCATGCGCATTCGAGCCGAGGAATTCTGTTGCGGACCGCTGCTCCGGCGTATCGGGCCAGGCTGCAGTATGACAACATCTGCATATAACGGGTATTATACTGCGTTTTTCGACTGTCCCGTCCATGCAGCTCAGTGATTTTGATTACCATCTGCCGCAGCAACTCATCGCACAAGCGCCGCTGGCCGAACGCAGCTGTTCGCGATTACTGTTGCTGGAGCCGGATCATGCGTGCATTTCGGATTGCCGTTTCAGGCAGCTGCTCGATCATGTGTACGCGGGGGATTTACTCGTTTTCAATGATACCCGGGTTATTCCGGCCCGCCTGTTTGGTCAGAAGCAAAGTGGTGGCAAGCTGGAGGTGATGGTTGAACGCGTGCTGGACGAACAAACTCTGCATGCCCATATCCGTGCCGGTAAAGCGCCGAAACCAGATAGTTGGCTTATTCTCGAAAACCAGATCAAATGCCGGGTGCTGGAACGCGAGGGTGATTTGTTTGTGTTGCAACAAAGCCATCGGCCGTGGCTGGAATTGCTGGAGCAATTCGGCCATATTCCGTTGCCACCCTATATACAACGTGCCGACAACGACGCCGACCGCGAGCGCTATCAGACTGTCTTTGCCCGTAATCCGGGCGCCGTGGCGGCACCTACCGCAGGGCTGCATTTTGATACCGCTATGCTTGAATCCTTGCAAACCCGGGAAGTCAGTTTTACCTATCTCACCTTGCATGTCGGCGCAGGAACCTTTCAACCGGTACGAGGAGATGATATTGACAGTCATGTCATGCATCCTGAATACATCGATGTATCGCCAACCGTGGTCGACGCGATAGCCCGGGCCCATCAACGCGGTGGACGGGTTATCGCGGTCGGCACCACCGTGGTGCGCAGTCTGGAGAGTGCAGCGGCGACGGGTAAGTTGCTGCCATTTCAGGGAGAGTCTAGATTGTTCATCAAGCCGGGTTACCGCTTTAAAATGATAGATGCGATGCTGACCAATTTTCATTTACCAAAATCTACCCTGTTGATGCTGGTCAGCGCGTTTGCCGGCACCGACCTGATCCGCCGTGCCTATGCCCATGCGATTGACCGACAATATCGATTCTTCAGTTACGGTGATGCGATGTTTATTGCAAACCGGGCCAGGCGCAACGATTTATGAAGTTCACGCTTGAAAAAACTGATGGCCTTGCACGCCGCGCACGCCTTAGCTTCACGCGGGGTGTCGTCGAAACCCCGGCCTTCATGCCCGTCGGCACTTACGGCACAGTCAAAGCCATGACGCCCGAGGAACTGACCGAAATCGGGGCCCAGATCGTCCTCGCCAACACCTTCCATCTAATGTTGCGACCGGGTATCGAGATCATTAAAAAACACGGCGGCCTGCACAACCTGATGCACTGGCAGGGGCCGATTCTGACCGATTCAGGCGGGTTCCAGGTATTCAGCCTGGCCAGGATGCGCAAGATTTCCGAGCAGGGCGTCACTTTTTCATCCCCGGTGGACGGCGCCAGGGTATTCCTCAGCCCTGAGGTTTCGATGCAGGTTCAGCGAGACCTGCAATCGGATATCGTCATGTGTTTCGATGAGTGCACGCCCTACCCGGCAACCGAGGAAGAGGCCCGGGTATCGATGCAGTTATCCTTACGTTGGGCAAAAAGGAGCAGGACTGAGTTTGCCGACAACCCGCACGCGTTGTTCGGCATTGTGCAAGGTGGCAACTATGACGGCTTGCGCGCCGAATCGGCGCAGGGGCTGATCGATATCGGCTTTGACGGTTATGCCATCGGGGGACTATCGGTCGGCGAGCAAGTCGAGCAGCGGAATGCCACCCTCGGTGCGGTAATACCGGTGCTGCCTGCCGATAAGCCACGCTATCTGATGGGTGTCGGCAAGCCCGCCGATTTGATCGAGGGAGTGCGCCGCGGTGTCGATATGTTCGATTGCGTGATCCCGACTCGTAACGCGCGTACCGGGTACTTATACACCCATGGAGGGATCGTGCGAATTCGCAACAGCCGTTATCGCGACGATATCGGCGCTGTAGATAAAAACTGCGGTTGTTACACCTGTCGGCACTATTCGCGTGCCTATCTACGCCATCTCGACAAGTGCGGCGAAATTCTGGGAGCCCGGCTCAACACGATTCACAATTTGTATTATTTCCAGGAATTGATGCGCAATATTCGGGAAGCTATAGAAAGCGGTGATTATGATCGCTTTTGCGAGAACTTTTACCAGCGTTACGAGTCGGATGATTAAATTCGAAACTACCGTTTCCGCCTTGTGGGATGCACGCCCTAGTGACATAATACGCGCCGTTTCAGGGCGGCGCCCTGGGCCACAAACCTGCAAACCAGTAACCAGGGGTTGACTAAAAATGAGTTTCTTTATAAGTGATGCGTTGGCGCAAGGTTCCGAAGGAGGGACCGGTACCCTGGAATTGATTCTGCCATTGCTGTTGATGTTCGGCATCTTCTACTTCCTGTTAATCCGGCCACAGCAGAAAAAAGCAAAAGAGCACAAAAACATGGTTGGTACCCTCAGCAAGGGTGATGAAATTATTACCAATGGCGGGTTGTTTGCCAAGATTATCGCCGTCGACGACAATTTTCTTACCTGTAAAATTTCGGATAACGTCGAAGTCAAGATTCAACGCCACGCGATCACCTCGGTATTGCCCAAAGGCACCATCAAGAATCTTTAATTCGAAATGGTCAATCATTATGCTCCCTGGAGATACGTTCTCCTCGTCCTGATTATTGTTGTCGGGGCACTGTACGCGGCTCCCAACCTCTATGGCGAAGATCCAGCGTTGCAGATAACGCATCGCGTTAATCTCGTCGATGAGGGTGAATTAAACAACATAAAAAACCTGATTGATTCCGAAGGCATCGATTACCGTTCGATTGAACTGGATGGCAACAATGTGTTGCTCCGTTTTGAATCGGAAGATGCGCAACTCAAAGCCGCCACACAGGTACGCGAGGCACTGTTTGCCAGTGATCGACGCTATAGCATTGCACTCAATCTTGCACCGGCCACTCCGGAATGGCTTACCGCATTAAACGCTTTACCGATGTACCTCGGTCTCGATCTACGTGGCGGTGTGCACTTCCTGATGGAAGTCGATATGGAGTCAGCGATCGAAAAATCGCTAAACCGGGTTGGGAACGAACTGCGCAGTTTCCTGCGCGAGGAAAAAGTTCGCTACAAATCGGTTCAGGCATCGAAACAGAAGATCAGCATCCGCTTCACCAACGCCGATACCCGCGATGCAGCACGGTTGTTGCTCGAAGATGAATACCGCGACTACGAGTTTTTCGACAGTAACGATGACCGTAGCTGGTTCATTGATATCAGTTACAATGCGACGACATTGGCCGAAGAAAGACGCTCCGCTATCGAGCAGAACATCTCTACCTTGAAAAATCGCGTGAACGAGCTGGGTGTCGCCGAACCGGTGATACAACGCCAGGGTGATCAACGCGTGGTAGTGCAGCTTCCCGGCGTTCAGGACACGGTAAGGGCTAAACAGATTCTGGGTGCCACCGCGACCCTGGAATTTCGATTGGTGCACGGCAGTTTTGCCGAATGGAGTGCGGCCCAGGCTAACGGCAGGGCGCCGATCGGTACCCGGCTCTACACTCAAAGCGATGGTTCGCCGGTGTTGTTGAAGCGCAATGTCATCGTCACAGGTGACCAGATAGTCGGTGCCGCCTCGGGTATCGATCAGCAAAGCTCGTCACCGGATGTCACCATCACCATGAATGCCAAGGGCGCCGACCGCATGGCGAAGGTCACGCGCGATAACATCGGTAAACCGATGGCAGTGGTTTTTATCGAGGACAAGTTCGAATTCCGCGAAGTGGACGGCGAAAAGAAACGCATCAGGACTACCGAAACACAGGTAATTAACGTTGCTACCATTCGTGATCAGCTCAGTAAGCGATTTCACATCACCGGCCTCGACAGCACTCGTGAAGCCCGTGACCTGGCTTTGTTGTTGCGTGCGGGCGCATTGCGCGCGCCGATGGTAATTGTCGAAGAACGAACCGTAGGTCCGAGTCTCGGGCAGGAAAATATCGATCGTGGCTTCTTGTCGGTAATGGTCGGCTTTACCCTGGTGCTGGTTTTCATGGCGGTTTACTACAAGGTATTCGGCCTCGTTGCCAACATCGCGCTGAGTTTGAACCTGGTGTTGATGGTGGCGACCTTATCCCTGTTCCAGGCTACGCTAACTCTGCCCGGCATTGCCGGAATCGTGCTGACTGTCGGCATGGCGGTCGATGCTAACGTATTGATTTTTGAGCGAATTCGAGAAGAACTCCGAATCGGGAATTCACCGCAAGCGGCTATTTATGCCGGTTATGAAAAAGCCTTCGGAACCATTGCGGATGCGAACATCACGACTTTCATCGCGGCAATCGTATTGTTCGGATTCGGAACCGGACCAATCCAGGGGTTCGCAATTACACTGATGATCGGTATCGCATCGTCGATGTTTACCGCAATATTCGGCACCCGTGCCGTGATCAACCTGATTTATGGTCGTAAACAGATAACCCGGTTGGCGATCTAGACATGCGTTTAAATTTTTTTAATAATTTCGATTTCATGGCGCTGCGCAAGCCGGCGATGACCTTGTCCGCGATACTGGTTGTGGCCTCAATTGTCAGCCTCGCGAGCTTGAAATTAAACGTCGGAATCGATTTTACCGGCGGCAGCATTATTGAAGTTGGCTACCCGCAGGCAGTTGAACTGGAACCGATCAGAAAAGGGCTTGATTCCGAGGGTTTCGGTGACGCCATCGTGCAGCATTTTGGCAGTGCGCAGGAAGTCCTGATTCGGTTGGTGCCCGATGCAGACAAGAGCAAGGCCGAACTTAGCTCCGAAATTATAGGCATCCTGCAGGGTATTGGCGATTCCGAAATAGACGTGCGACGTGTCGATTTTGTCGGACCCCAGGTTGGCAAAGAATTAACCGAGGATGGGGGGCTCGCGGTACTATACGCCTTGATTGCGATCCTGGTTTATGTGACATTGCGCTTCGAGTACCGCTTTTCGCTCGGTGCGGTAGCGGCACTGATACACGACGTCGTGATTACGCTCGGTATATTTTCGGTGCTGCAACTTGATTTTGATTTGAGCGTGCTCGCCGCGATTCTGGCAGTCATCGGTTACTCGTTAAACGATACCATTGTCGTGTTCGACCGGGTGCGTGAAAATTTCCGCAAGATTCGTAAAAAGACCTCGCTCGAGATCGTCAACACTTCGATAAACCAGACTATTTCGCGCACCTTGATGACGTCTTTGACAACCCTGCTGGTGCTGTTATCGCTGTTCTTCCTCGGCGGCGAGGTTATCCATGCTTTTGCTCTGGCGCTGATAATCGGTGTGCTGGTCGGAACCTATTCGTCGATCTATATCGCCTCGACTACCGCCCTGGTACTCGGTATCAGCCGCAGCGATCTGTTGTTGCCTCAAAAAGAGGGCGAAGATCCGGCCCAGCCATAATCACGGGAGAAAGCAATGCATATCGAATCCGAACTGATTGATGAGTTGGGTTTGCTCAAGCGCTTCAGCATGGGTGGCCCGGTGGCAATGAACCTACATGACAATCCCGATCCGGCAATTATTGCCGCGGCCGAGCGTATGTTTGAAAAAGGCCTGATTACCGCCGCCGATGGCGGCCAACTCACCGACAGCGGGCGCGCCGCGATCGAATATATGGAAAGCCTGTTCAACCTGCTCGATCCACCCCTCGAACCTATCTAAGTCCGCATTTCTCACCACCCTTCTTACTGCGACGGTACTATGCCCACCCCGCCTGCATTTCGATCTGTGGTCGATTTGCGGTGTTTGCATTTACCGAGTAAAACGCGCAGGTGCAGGGCGCAGGATTAAATCTCTCTGATTACTGTTGGCATGGTAACTGCATAGTTCTTCATCAGAACCAATCGATGGAGAAGTAACATGAACCAGGCCCTATGGATTGCAAAAACCGGACTCGATGCGCAACAAACGCGCCTTTCGGTGATATCAAACAATCTGGCAAACGTCAGTACTAACGGTTTCAAGCAGTCGCGTGCGGTGTTCGAAGACCTCTTGTATCAGAATCTGCGCCAGGTAGGCGCGCAAAGCTCCGAAGACACGCGTTTACCGTCCGGCCTGATGCTCGGAACCGGTACCCGGGTTGTCGCGACGGAAAAGATTCATACCCAGGGGAATATCCAGAATACCGGCAAATCGCTGGACGTTGCCATCGATGGTAAGGGTTTTTTCCCGGTTTTACTGCCCGACGGCACTGAAGCCTATACCCGCGATGGCAGTTTCATGATCTCCGATGAGGGGCAAATGGTGACCGCCAGCGGCTACCAATTGCAGGCCGGGATTACCTTATCGTCCGATACTCAGTCTGTCACGATAGGCATCGATGGTATCGTCAGCGCGCAACTACCGGGTCAGGCTTCACCGTCGACGATCGGTAATCTTCAGATCGTAAATTTCATCAATCCCACCGGCCTGCAGCCAATCGGAGAAAATCTATATATTGAATCGGCCTCAAGCGGATCTCCGCAAGAGGGCACCCCGGGCGACAGCGGTCTAGGTCGTCTGCGACAGGGGTCACTGGAAGGTTCGAACGTAAATATCGTCGAGGAAATGGTCAGCATGATCGAAACCCAGCGCGCCTACGAAATGAACTCGAAATTGATTGCAACTGCCGATGGCATGTTGCAATACCTCAACAACAATATCTAGGTGACGCGATGAAATGCTACTGCCGATTAATAGCCGCGCTGAGCCTGGTCGGATTGGCCGCAGGCTGCGCACAGACTCGCATCGTGGTGCAACCCGATCCGCAGTATGCGCCGGTTGACCTGACTGCACTTGCATTCAAACCCGAACCTAATGGATCTATTTTCCAGTCTGGACGCTCGATTCGCCTGTTCGAAGATAACAAAGCATTTCGAGTCGGTGATGTGCTCAGTATTACGCTGTCGGAAAGAACCATCGCATCCAAATCAGCGAATACCAGCACCAATAAAGACGATGAAATCGGTATCAGCGCCGCTACTATCTTTGGCAGTACCGGGCCGACCATTGACGGAAACCTGGCGTTAAGCAACGCCATCAATGCCGAACGTGAATTTTCCGGTAAAGGGGATAGCGCCCAGAGTAACAGTTTGAGCGGCGAGATCGCGGTTACCGTGGTCGATATCCTTCCCAGCGGAAACCTGGTGGTGCGCGGTGAAAAAATTATCGGGCTCAATCAGGGTTCAGAATTCATCCGCATCTCGGGCATTGTTCGCCCTCAGGATGTAAGCACTGACAACATCGTCGTGTCGAGCAAATTAGCGAACTCCCGAATTTATTACGGGGGTGGTGGTGTCATTGCCGAATCCAATACCAGAGGTTGGTTATCACGCTTTTTCGATAGCCCGATATTCCCACTCTAGGAGTTTGATATGAAACTTGTAAAATTAATTATTTTTTTGATTTTGGTAGGATTTCTGGGAAACGTCTGGGCTGAGCGAGTCAAGGACGTTACCACCATCAAGGGTGTACGCAATAACCCGCTGGTTGGCTATGGTTTGATTGTAGGTCTTGATGGATCGGGTGACCAGACGTCGCAAGCGCCGTTCACGGTACAGAGTTTGAAAAACTTTTTATCCCAGTATGGAATTACCTTACCGCCTGATGTTAACCCAAAGGTGAAGAATATCGCCGCGGTTTCGGTACATGCTGATTTACCGCCATTTGCGAAAATCGGCCAAACCATCGATGTCACGGTATCCTCGCTGGGCAATGCCAAGAGTCTGCGCGGCGGCAGTCTGTTAATGACACCGCTGAAAGGTGCGGATGGCAATATATATGTCCTGGCGCAGGGTAACCTGATCGTTGGTGGTCTCGGTGTCGATGGTGCCGACGGTTCCTCTATTACGATTAATGTGCCAAGCGTTGGACGAATTCCCGGTGGTGGCAGCATCGAACGTGAAATCGAAAGTCCATTCGCCTCGAGCGAAAAGGTAACGCTGCATCTGAAACGCCCGGATTTTACCACCGCCAAGCGGCTTTCGGATATCATCAACCAGGTCCTCGGACCTGGCAGCGCCCGCGCCCTGGATAGTGTTGAGATTTCGATCAATGCACCCAGGGATATTTCGCAGCGAGTTGGATTCGTGTCTTTTATCGAAAATCTCGAGTTCCAGCCCGGCGAGGCGCCGGCCAGGGTAATCGTCAATTCGCGATCGGGTACGGTCGTAATCGGTAATCACGTCAAGGTCTACGCAGCCGCAGTATCACATGGTAACTTGACCGTGACGATTACCAATACGGTCGTGGTCGATCAACCCGGCGCATTCAGCGATGGCACCACGACCGAGAATGTGCAGTCGGATATCGAAGTCACGGCGGGGGACAAGCGCATGTTCCGCTTCCCGAAAGGGGTGACCCTGAGTGAAATCGTGCGCGCGGTAAACCAGGTTGGTGCATCGCCCGGTGATCTGGTTGCGATCCTGGAATCGCTCAAGCAGGTCGGGGCGCTGAGTGCCGAATTGATCGTGATTTAATCGGGTTCGGATTATGTCAATTTCTAATCCTGCAGATTTTTTCCTGAATTTCCAGCAGTTTGACGACCTCAAGATGCGTGCCCGTGCACATTCTGATGACGCTGCAGGCGAGGTCGCACGACAATTTGAAGGGCTGTTTGTGCAGCAGATGCTGGCCGCAATGCGTTCGGCATCGAATATCGATAGCGGGCAGAACAGTTCTTACATGGATTTTTACCAGGATATGTACGACAAACAACTGGCGCAGACGATCGCCAGACAGGACCGTCTCGGGGTCGCCAGAATGATCTTGCAACAAATATCCGCCGATGAAACCGGGGTTGTCGATGAGGCCGGTGACCTGAATCACGATCCGTTGCGGCTTGAGCCAGCGAATTTTAAATCCATTGCCGGCGTGGTTTTCGATCAGCGGGAAGAGGTCGAAAAGTCTCCCCAGGTCGCTAATGTTGCAACAGTAGCAACCTCGCCGGTGGTGATCAGCAAGGTGCTGGATGACGATTTTGCCGAAACTGGACAGATCGAACATGCTGAGAACCGTTGGCAAAGTCCTGACAGGTTCGTCGCCGATATCTGGCCCCAGGCCCAGGCGGTTTCGCGAAAACTGGGTGTCAGCGCCGGACTACTGGTGGCTCAGTCTGCATTGGAGACCGGCTGGGGTAAGCACATCCTCAAATTTGCCGATGGACGCAGCAGTAACAACCTGTTCGGTATCAAGGCCGGAACCGGCTGGCAGGGGAGCTCGGTCACCCGGAACTCGCTCGAGTATCGTCAAGGAATTTTACATAACCAGCTGTCGAGATTCCGTGCTTATGCCACGCCCCAGCAGAGCCTCGCCGATTACGCTGACTTTATCCTGTCGCAACCGCGTTACCAGCAAGCATTGAAGCAGGGAGGTGACGACCAGGCTTACATTCGTGAAATTCAAAAGGCAGGTTATGCGACGGATCCAGATTACGCTGATAAAATTATCGGCATACTAAACGGCAAGCTACTGCAACGCTCACTCGCCACACTCGATCCGGGAGTCATCGATCATGCCTGATATGCTCAACACCGCGGTCAGTGGTTTACTGTCTTTTCAACGCGCGCTTTCGACCACGAGTCATAATATTGCGAACCTTAATACGCCGGGATACAGACGTCAAAGT
>CAZAVY010000005.1:0-30034 GCA_964488685.1 uncultured Gammaproteobacteria bacterium | reverse complement strand
GGCCTTCGGCACTAACAACCCGTCGTTTTTCGGCGGTAACTTTTATGGCAACGGGGTAAATATCGAATCGGTAACCCGTTTTTACGACCAGTTCCTGACCCTGGAAGTCCGCGACACCAGTTCGTCCTATGCCCGTGCCGCCCGGTTTAGCGAGCTGTCCGGCCATATTGACGATGTGCTTGCCGATCCGCATGGGGGGATCAGCCCGATATTGCATGATTTTTTCAGTTCGGTGCAGGGTGTCGCCGACGACCCCGCTTCGAGTACCGCACGCTACGCCCTGATCAACACCGCCGAATCACTCGCCAGCCGGTTCCAGAGTATCGACAATCGCTTCGAGGAACTGGGCCGGAACGCCGCAGCCGAGATTCGTAATGTAGTTGGGGAAATCAATTCACTGGTATCGCGAATTGGCGATATCAACATCAGCCTTAATGATATTGCGTCAACCGCGGCAACCACCCAACAGGCTGCGGATTTGCTGGATCGGCGTGATTTCCTGCTCGACCAACTGGCGCAGAAAATTGATATAACCGTGGTCGACGAGGGGTTAAACAATCTCTCGATCTTTATCGGTAACGGTCAAACTATGCTGAGCGGTGCCAATGCCTTCACCTTGAGTGTACAGGCGGATGTCAGTAATCCGTCGCGGGATGTAATCACTTACAACGGCCTGATAACGGATTTTGACATCAGCGCCAACCTGACCGGTGGTGAGCTCGGAGGCTTACTGGATTTTCGTGACAACGTGCTCGAGCCAACCCGCAACGCGCTGGGACGCAGCGCAATCGGACTCGCAGAGACGTTTAATGCACAAATGCGCGACGGCATGGACTTGAACGGCAACCTCGGGCAGGATTTTTTCAGCTATGCGCTACCGCAGTCAATCGCCTTTGCCAGTAATGCCGGCACTGCAGCGGTTTCGAGCGTGATTAGTGATGTCACCGCGTTGACGAGCGATGACTATCAATTGACTTTCGATGGCGCTAACTGGACCCTGACTTCTGACAGCGGCGGTAGTGCCAGTGTTGCCAACGGCTCACCGGCAACACTGATTTTTGAAGGTTTGACCCTGACCATAAATGGTGCCACCGCGGTTGCAGGTGATCGATTTACGATCAAGCCAACGCTCGCGGCTGCCGGGAGTCTAAGAGTACTAGCCTCCGATCCGACTGAAATTGCGGCAGCACTGCCAATTCGCAGCAATGCTTCGTTGAACAATCTTGGCAAGGTTGAGATCAGCGCCGGCATCGTTACGGATGTTACCGACGCAAACCTGCTCAACACCGCGACGCTCACTTTCGACAGTCCATCGACTACCTTGCGAGCCGACGTCGATGTCATAGTTGGTGGCATAGCTTATGCTGCCGGTGCCGCGATTCCTTACAGTAACAACATGGTGATCGATGCCAATGGCTGGCAGGTCAGCCTCAATGGCACACCGCAGGCGGGTGATGTCTTTACGATCGAAGCCAATCTCGGCGGTAGTGGGGATAATCGCAATGCGCTCAACCTCGCAAATCTGCAAAACACCGGGATTTTCGATGGCGGCATCGCCACTTACCAGGAGGATTATGGTTCGCTGGTAGGTTTTGTTGGCTCGCAGACATTGGCCGCTAATATCGAACGAGATGCTCAGCAATCCATGTTGTTTCAGGCTATCGATAGAAAATCTTCTAAGGTTTCAGTGAATCTGGACGAAGAAGCAGCTGACCTGGTGCGTTATCAGCAGGCGTACGAAGCTTCGGCGCGCCTGATCAGTACCGTCCAGGTCATGTTTGAAACATTGCTGGATAGCGTAAGGTAGTCATGAGAATTTCAACCGGGCAGATCTACACCCAGGGAATCGAAGCTTTTCAGCAGCAACAGCAGAAGCTGTTAAAGTTGCAGCAGCAAATTTCGAGCGGGGTGCGACTGAACAAACCGTCTGACGATCCCGCCGCCGCCTCAAAGATTCTCGAACTGGAACAAAGCGTATCCCTGAACTTGCAGTACCAGTCCAACATCAACCTGGCGCAACAACACTTGAGCCTGCAGGATGCGGTATTGGCAAATTATGATAATTTACTCATCCGGGTTCGGGAACTGGCAATTCAAGCGAACAATGCCCCGGTCGATGCGGTCTCCCGCAATGCCATCGCAGCAGAGATTGACCAACGCCTGCAGGAACTGCTGTCGTTGGCGAATACGATTGATACCAATGGTGATTATGTTTTCGCAGGTTATCAGAACAGCAGTGCTCCGTTTACCAACGCCACTATCGGGTCCAGGGACTTTGTCAGTTTTAATGGTGACGATGGTGTCAGATCCCTGCAGATCAGTCAGAATCGACAACTGGAGGTGGATATCCCGGGGCAGGAAATTTTCATGGAAGTCGCCTCCCCGACGGCCCTGCGGGAATTTACCGCGGCCGCTAACACCGGCTCTGCGGTAGTCGCACCTGCCAGCGTGATCGACATGTCGCTCTATGTTGCCGGCGACTACGAGATTCGTTTTACCGCGCCTGGCGTCTATGACGTGTTCGATGTCTCTGCTGGCGTTAACATTGTTACCGGTGCTACCTATACCGACAGTCAGGATATCAACTTCCAGGGAATCAGGACTTCGATTACCGGCCTACCCGCCGCGAGTGACGTATTTACCGTCAGTGCCGGACAGTTTCAGGATATTTTTTCGATTGTAGCCAGTTTGTCCGAAACCCTGAAAACAGGTCCGAGCGCCGATATCAGGGCCGCCAATATCGGGCAGGCGCTGGCCGATCTGGACACTGCATTTGAAAACGCGCTGAATGCCCGCACCCGGATCGGGGGTCGATTGAATGCTCTCGACAGCCAGCGCCAGGAAAACGATGCCCAGGTTCTGGTCAGTCGGTCCGCCCTGAGTAGCTTGCGTGATACCGACCTGGCCCAGGCGATCAGCCAGCTGGCGCTCGAACAGACCACACTGGATGCCGCACAGGCCGTGTTTGCAAGGATTACCAGCTCCTCGCTGTTCAATTTCCTCAGGTAAATAATTTTCTCCTAAAGTTTATTCAACTGCGGCCGCTAAAGTGCCTGAGCGGGGAATCCAGGCAATTTTCGGATGACCTGTAAATTAATTCAGCGCTTGTTGAAGCGTGTATTTAGGAGAGAATAATGCCTCAAATTATTAACACAAACATTGCGTCGTTAACGGCGCAGCGGAACCTTAACGGTTCTCAGAGTAGCCTGGCTACTTCGCTACAGCGTTTGTCCTCGGGTCTGCGCATCAACAGTGCAAAAGATGATGCTGCGGGTCTCGCGATTTCGGAACGCTTTACGACCCAGATTCGTGGATTGAACCAGGCCATCAGGAATGCCAACGATGGCGTTTCGTTTGCGCAAACCGCGGAAGGTGCGTTAAGCACCGGTGGTGACGCTCTGCAGCGTATTCGTGAACTGGCGGTGCAATCCATCAATGACACCAACTCCGCATCCGACCGTCAGGCTCTGAACAACGAAGTCAGTCAGCTGATTGCGGAAGTCAATCGAATCGCCAACTCGACCCAGTTCAACGGTCAGAACATTCTCGATGGAACTTCATCGACCGTGACCTTCCAGGTCGGCGCTAACCAGAACCAGACCATTTCGGTCAGCGGGGTCGACGCGCGGACTTCCCAGCTGGGTGCCCGAATCTCGACCAGTGGGTCGTTCATCAGTACCCAGATCGCCGCGCTGACCACGCTGACACTGAATGGTAGCGCGATTGATCTTTCGGCCGCAACTACCAGCCAGAATGTTGTCGACAGCATTAACGCGGTTGCCGCGACCACTGGGGTACAGGCGTTGAAAGCGACATCTACCAGTACTGCCGCCGCAGGTGTAGCGGTAGCCGCCGGCGCCGGCATCATCAATTCGGTGAATTTCACCCTGGTCGGTACCGCAGCAACCGATGCCGCCACGATTAACGCACTGTCAACCCAAACCGGTGTGACAGCGACTGTTAACGGCGCTAACGTTGTATTGAGTAATACCGATGGATCGGACATTGTCATTTCCGGCGCGGGACTGAACGGTGGTACCGGGGCGACCTATCAGGCCGGTATTACGCTTGCCGGTGCGGTAGCTAACGGTGCGTTTACCGCTTCGGGTGGTGTCGGTGTCGACGTCGAAGGCGCCCTGTTAGGGGCTGCAACACAAGCTGACAGAACCCTTGCTGCGGTCGATGTCCTGACCAGCATCAGTGCCAACGATGCATTGCTGACACTGGACTTTGCATTGCAGCAGGTGAGTGGTCTGCGGGCGGAACTCGGAGCGGTACAGTCTCGATTCGAATCGACTATTTCGAATTTGAGTGTGACCACCGAGAACCTGTCAGCTGCACGTTCACGAATTCGTGATGCGGACTTCGCGTCCGAGACAGCCGAGTTGACACGTAGCCAGATTCTGCAACAGGCAGGTATCGCGATACTGTCACAGGCGAACGCTCAACCGCAGAACGTGCTGGCCTTACTTCAGTAACGGGTAGGTGAGAGACTGGCATCGTCTGATGCCGGTCTTCTCATCAAGTGGTGATAAATTATGGCTAACGAGATTTCAGGCTTAGCGTCGTTAAGAGCTACCGGCAGCGCTGCCAGGGACTCACGACAGATCGCGAAGACTGATCTGGCCGACTTGTCGGGAAATAGTGGCGAAGCATTGCCACCCCAAGGCAAGGAACTGCCCTCCCGGGTTGCTGATTCGACTGAAATTAACGAAGCAGTTACCCGAATCAATGAAATCGTGCAGAGTATTCAGCGCGATCTGTCATTTAATCTGGATGAAGACAGCGGCCAAACCGTGATCCGGGTCATCGACTCGGAAAGTGGTGAGCTGATTCGGCAGATTCCATCCGAGGAAGCGCTGGCAATAGCACATCGACTTCGTGATTTACAAAACAATACCGTTAGTCGAGGTGAAAGAGGTAAGGGGTTGCTGTTTTCCGACAGGATCTGACAAAACTGGTCTATTTCTTGCTCGCAATTACCTAAAGCATGTGAGAAGGCGTAAGATCGTTACTACCCCTTCTCATTTTTAATTAAGCGAGCCGGTCCCTGGATCTGCTCCACGCAAGCTGGGAAGGGGAACACAGTAATGGCGGCAATCAGCTCACTCGGTGTTGGATCCGGACTGGATTTGGGATCGCTGGTATCGAGTCTGCTTGCCTCCGAGCGTGCGCCGATTGCCAATCGCCTCGCATTCAAGGAGCAGAATATTACGACTGAGCTGTCGGCTTTCGGCCTGTTGCGAAGTTCCTTGTCACAGTTTCAAACCAGCCTCAGCGGGCTACAATCTTCGACCGCGTTTAACGCGAAGGAAGTCTCGACTTCCGAGAATTCGGTTTTTTCTACGTCGGTAGAGAATTCAGCAGAGACCGGCAGTTACACCATCGAGGTAACGGCACTGGCGAAAGCGCATTCGCTCGCAAGCAACGCCGCAACCGCGTTTGCCACGGTTGATGATGTTGTCGGCACCGGTACCATGACGATTCAGTTTGGCACCACCACGACCGGACCATACGCATTTACCCCGGATCCGGCGAGCACGCCGCAGATCATCGTCGTCAGCGCCGCTAACCAAAATACGACCCTGTCAGGTCTGCGGGATTACATCAACGACAATAATTATGGGTTGCAGGCGTCGATCGTCAACGATGGCAATGGCTATCGCCTGTTACTGAGCTCGCAAGACTCGGGTGTGAACAATAGTATGGAAATCACCGTAAGCGGAGACGGTGATGGTAACGATAACGATAATTCGGGATTGTCACAGCTGGCGTTCAACGCCTCGGCACAAACCAGCCTGACACAAACCGTAGCGGCCCAGGATGCGGCACTGTCGATCAACGGCTTAAATATCACCCGCGATAGTAATACGGTCACGGGCGCCATCAATGGCGTCACCCTCGATTTATTGAAGGCCGAAGCGGGCACGGTGGTCAACCTGGAAGTGAAGGAAAATCGAACTGAAGCGAAAAATTCGATTTCCGGCTTCATACAGGCCTACAATGACCTGGCAGACAACATTAAGACCTTGACCCGTTTCAACCCCGACACTGGCATCGGTAGCGTACTCATCGGTGACTTTACCCTACGCAGTGTCAGTAATCAGATCCGTCATGTTATCTTCGATAATGTTGCCGGGCTGAACGGTAATATCAAGTCACTGATTAATATTGGAATTACCACCAACTCCAATGGAACCCTCGACATTGATAATACAAAACTCGAAAAAGCCCTGGATGACTTTCCTTCCGAAGTCGCGACGCTATTCAGACTGCAGGGAGCTGCGAACAACGTCGGGGCCAGCTATTTTTCTGCGACTACTGAAACCAGGAGTGGTAGCTATGCGATTAATATTACTTCAGCGGGCACCCGGGGTTTACTCAACGGCGCAAGCGGGGTCAATAGTTTAACAGTCGATGCCAACAACGATAATCTGACATTTTCGATTAATGGGGTATCGACCGGTAGTCTCAGCCTGACTCAGGGACTTTACGCGGACGCAGCAGCTCTGGCAACCGAAATCCAATCACAGATCAACTCGGCTACCGCGCTGCAGGCAAGTGGTTCCAGCGTAACTGTCAGCTACGACGGTGTTAACGATCGTTTCATCGTTACCGCCGATGAATACGGCATCAACTCAAGCGTCGAGATTACCGCGATCGACGTTAACAGCAACAATGATTTCGGGTTCTCGATTGCGCAGGGTGTGGCCGGCATCGATTTTGCCGGAACTATCGATGGTAACCCGGCGACCGTTAACGGCAAAATCCTGACCAGTCAGTCGGGCAACAGCAGGGGGCTGGCGGTCGAGATCCTTTCACCGGGTACCGTCGGTTCGCTCGGTACGGTCTCGGTGACGCGTGGCCTGGCCGCCACGCTGGATTCGTTACTGGACAGTTTTCTTGGGTCGGGAGGATTTATCTCGGCACGGGAAGAAGGCTTGAACGAGGGCCTCGAAGATATCGCCGACCAAAGGATCAAGCTCGATGACCGCATTTCGAGCCTGGAGTCTCGATTGATTCGGCAGTTCTCCGCACTCGATGCACTGGTCGCACAGTTTAACCAGACCAGTAACTTTCTGACCCTGCAACTGGCCAGTCTTCCCAAGCCAAACTCGATCGGGGGCAGTCGCTAAATTGGTTTATTCGCTAAAGATTTCCGCTTGCAAGACGATACCTTAGGATAGAAGCCAAGGAGAATTAACCCAATGAGTAATCCCGCACTTAAAGCAGTCAGCCAGTATCAAACTGCAGATAACAGTTCAATCGTCTACGCGGATCCACATGAACTGGTGTTGCGTTTAATGAATGGCGCCATCGAACGTATCGCCCAGGCCAGGGGTGCAATCCAGTATAAAAACCCGGGAGACAAGGGCGAGTTCATCGGCAAGGCGATTTCAATTATCGGTGGCCTTGAAGGATGTCTCGACCATTCGCAGCCAGGTGACCTGTCGCATAACCTTTCAAACCTGTACCAATACATGATTGTTTCGTTGACCGAGGCCAATATCAACAATAACATAGCCAAGCTCAATGAAATCAGCGATCTTTTACTCCAGATCAAATCAGCCTGGGAGAAAATTCCTGCTTACAACCAAAAATCCAGCGCTTAACCAGGATAGGATTGAATGAACAAACGGCAAGCCCTGAGCATTGCGATCACACTAACCGACGAAATTCTTGATTTGCTTGAAGGTGGTGATTTCGAACAGGTCAACGAACTCGAGTTGAAAAGAAAACCTGTTATAGAACAGGCATTTAAGGGCTCAATTGAAGAAATCGACCTGATCAGAGCGCAACATCTGAATAATCTGAACCAGAAGGTTGTTGACAAGCTTAATTTATTCAAACATTCGATCATGATACAGCAGTCGCGCATTAGGGCTGCATCTAAAGCGTCTCGGGCCTATCGGAGTAATGACTTAGTCCCCAGATAATATTTTGCTCCATCGATTAAAAAATTTAATGTAAAAAAATCACTTTTTACTGTCGAAATGCTGTCATCATGGACTAGAATTACATTTAAACTCCAGGTCGTCAAAATTCTGACTGAGATTTAATTCTAGAAACCACGGTGGGAACGCATGAAGGAACATAGTGGTAGTGCTGACAGTAATGAGGTACTGGTTGTCGATTCCAACCATACGCGGGGGCACTCTTTTCTGGCGGTGCTCGGTTTTATCAAGGTCGAAGCCAAACTCATAGCACCGGAGCAACTACCCGAAATCCCGCGCCGGGAGTTATTCAATTACCTCGCTATTTTCAGTATCAGTGGTGATGATATTTCCCGGTTTTTCCTAAAACGCAACAAGGAAGACAAGTGTCAGTACCCGGTCGTGCTGCTGGCCGACAAGTCAGAGCTCAGCGCACTCGAAATCGTGGTGCAACTACCCTTCATTTCCGGCCTGTGCTTTCAGTCTGATTATTACTCGTTGTCGCAGGTTCTCGACCAGGCTCGCAAACACAACAAACGCGAACGTCGCATGCAAAACCGCGAATGTCAGCCTTTAATCGGCAATAGCAGCGCGATCGAACGAATAAACCTGATGATTGACCAGGTATCGGATACCAATGCCTCGGTATTGATCCTGGGCGATTCGGGAACCGGCAAGGAAGTTATCGCGCGTAATATCCACACCCAGTCTTCACGTATCAAGAAACCATTCGTACCGATTAATTGTGGTGCAATTCCGGCTGAATTGCTTGAAAGTGAGCTTTTCGGCCATGAAAAGGGGGCATTTACCGGTGCCATCAGTTCGCGACAGGGGCGTTTCGAACTGGCCGAGGGTGGTGTCATCTTCCTCGATGAAATTGGTGATATGCCGCTGCCGATGCAGGTTAAGCTGCTGCGCGTTTTGCAGGAACGCTGCTATGAAAAGGTTGGCAGTAACAAGTCTATAAAGGCCGATGTACGGGTCATCGCCGCCACCCATCGAAGACTGGAAGAGTTGATCGCCGAAGGTAAGTTTCGCGAAGATCTTTTCTATCGGTTGAATGTTTTCCCGATCGAAGTGCCGCCGTTATGTGAACGCCAATCCGATATTCCACTGTTAATTCATGAAATGATTTCCCGTATCGAACGCGAAAACCGGGGTTCGGTACGACTCAGTAAAAAAGCAATTGCGATGTTGCAACAGTACCAGTGGCCGGGCAATGTGCGTGAACTCGCGAATCTGATCGAGCGGCTTGCGATTTTGTTTCCGCACGGAGTTGTCGATTCCAAGGACCTTCCCGAAAAGTATCAAAGCGAAGAAGTCGTTCAAATAGTCAGGGTTGCCAGTGAGGAAACCGACCTATCCCTGTCGGATGCCGACTCCGGTCAATTGCCACAAGATGGTATCGACATGAAAAAGTATCTAACCGATATTGAGATATCACTGATTGAACAAGCCTTGTCAAAAACAAATAACGTGGTCGCACGTGCGGCTACCATGCTCAATATGCGGCGCACCACACTGGTCGAAAAAATGCGCAAATATGAAATCGAGCGCATCGATTAGCGCCATATTTATGGCGCACCAAAATAGAAATAACTGTAACTAGCTGATATTAAATAACTAATCACAATTGGTTTGGCTTGTGCACTCTATCTCAGGATGGACAGCCAGATACTAACAATTGACGATGCCGCCGCGCACCGCCTGCAATCCGCGTTTGAACAATTCAATCGTCTTTCAAAACGTCTAAACGCCAGCGTCGATGAAATCAACCAGAACGTCGATCGCCTCAAACCGGTGGAACAGCAACGACGCCATGCTGACGGTTCCCGCTTGCTTGACTCGATACCGGGTGGGGTCGTAGTACTGGATCGCCATGGCCAGGTGATCGAAGCCAATGAAAGCGCGCGTTTACTTTTGGGAACACCGGTCTTCTGCATGGCCTGGCGCGATATCGTGCAGCGAGTATTCCTGCCCGAACTCGATCAGGGAGAACTGAAAACCGCCGACGGCAGGCAGTTCAGTATTTCGACACGCCCACTGGGCTACGCCCCGGGCCAGGTATTGCTGCTTAGCGATGTCACTCAAACTCGCGAGCTGCAGCGCACGGCGCAACAAAATCTGCACCTGGTGACAATGGGCAAGATGGTAGCCAGTCTCGCCCACCAGATCAGAACACCGCTGGCTTCCTCGATGCTTTATCTGTCGCAGTGCGTCGAAGGTGCGCTCGATCACCAGACCAGTCAAATTTTTTGTGAGAAAGCGCTGGCGCGTACCCGACATATAGAAAAATTAATAAACGATATGTTGATGTTCGCTCACGGTGGTCAGTTCGTGACGACCCGGTTTTCGGTTGCGAATCTGTTCATCGAGCTCAACGATCAACTTCTGCCCCTGTTGCAACAGCGTGGAGCCGAGTTGCGGGTGCAAGGTCAAAACTGTGACGCCCAGTTGCAGGGCAACAAGGATGCGCTGCTCGGCGCGTTCGCCAATTTATGCATCAACGCATTGCAGGCTTGCGAACAGTACCCGCGCATCGAAATTTGCGTCCATACTACGCTACAGGGTCTTTTGTCGGTATCGGTAAAAGATAACGGATGCGGCATGGACCGGGAAACGCGCGCCCATATCTTTGATCCTTTTTTCAGCACCAAAACCGATGGCACCGGGCTCGGACTCGCAGTGGTAAAGGCGGTGATTGAATCGCATCAAGGTCGTATCGCCGTCTTCTCCCGTCCGCAGAAGGGGTGTCGGTTTCGTATTTTTCTGCCTTGTCGGCAAGCGCTGAATACCCAAATTAGCAATAGCAAGATAATTGAATCACAAGAACGGAGTTAAAACATGGTTGATGTACTGGTAGTAGAAGACGATGCCGACCTGCGCGAAGCGATTTGCGATACGCTGCAACTCAACGAAATCAGTTTCCACGAGGTTGAAAACGGCCTGGCAGCGGAACAATTTCTGGCAAGTCACTCGGCGTCACTGGTACTCAGCGATGTGCAGATGAGTCCTGGCAATGGTTACGAATTGCTCTCCACAATCCGTAAAAATCAAATTGACATCCCGGTGGTCCTGATGACTGCCTACGGTTCGATACCACAGGCGGTCGATGCAATACAGGCGGGTGCGGCTGATTACCTGGTTAAACCTTTCGAGGTGTCAAACCTGGTCAGTACCGTGCGCAAACAGATTCGCCACCCAGTGCCATCGGATCAGAAACTGGTCGCGGTGGATCCGTCGAGCCTGGAAACTCTGGTGCTGTCGAAGCGTGTGGCGCAGACCGACGCTACGGTCCTGCTGAACGGTGAAAGTGGCGTCGGTAAAGAGGTTTACTCGCGTTTCATTCATCAGCATTCGGCTCGAGCCAGGCAAGCGTTTGTGGCGATCAACTGCGCTGCAATTCCCGAGAACATGCTGGAAGCGGTGCTTTTCGGCTATGAAAAGGGGGCCTTTACCGGCGCCCACAAATCGACCATCGGCAAATTCGAACAGGCCCAGGGAGGTACCTTGCTACTCGATGAAATCACAGAGATGGATTTCGGTTTGCAAGCCAAGATTTTACGCGTGTTGCAGGAAAAGGAGGTGGAGCGTCTCGGCAGTACCCATGTTATCGAGCTGGATGTGCGTATTATCGCCACCACCAACCGGGACCTGCGCAACGAGGTACGTAAAAAACGCTTTCGTGAAGACCTGTTCTATCGGCTTAACGTATTCCCGATCACGATATCGCCGTTACGCAAGCGCGCCGACGATATCGTTCCGGTGGCGCGTAAAATTTTAGCGCAGTACAGTCGCGCGGCGGGTGAGTCGATCCAGCTTTCGGACGCGGCTTGCGAAACCTTGTGTCAACACAGTTGGCCGGGAAATGTACGCGAACTCGACAATGTTATTCAGCGCGCATTAATCCTCAAGCAGGGGAATGAAATTCGGTCCGAGGACATCATGCTGGAAAGCGGTATTGAAGAAGTCCCGCTGGAGCCATTGCTCGATGACAATGGTTTGCTGCATTCGGACCTGCGTGATCGGGAAACCGAAGTCATCCTCGAGACCCTGCGTAATTTCAGGGGTAGCCGCAAGAAAACCGCCGAAAAGCTGGGCATCAGCCCGCGCACCCTGCGCTACAAACTCGCCCGGCTGCGCGAAGCCGGCGCCCCGGTTCCCGACTAGTCCCTTCGAAGAAGCACGACCATCCAAGGGAAGAGTTGGCGCGATTGTTGCTGAGCTGGATAGGAAGGGCCTGAAATGGCCGGGATATAACGACTGGATGTCAATAAATTAACAGATTTGGTATTGGTCCGTAAATCAGGACCATATTCGTCAAGAAATCGACCGATGGGGTATTTCATGATCAGCAGCATACAGAATAACTTGTTAAACCAGATGCAGGCGCTCGAATCGCTAGCCAGGGGTCAGGCGATGCAAACCGAAGTAAAACCGGAGCAGTCTCCCAGTTTTGGTGATTTGATGCAGCAGGCGGTCAACCAGGTAAATGAAACCCAAATGCAGGCCGGTTCGTTAACCAAAGCTTTTCAACTCGGTGAAAAGGTTGACCTCTCCGAAGTCATGATCGCGGTGCAGAAATCACGCATATCTTTCGAAGCCCTGACCCAGGTCCGTAACAAGCTCATGACGGCCTATCAGGACGTCATGAACATGTCGGTGTAAAACATGGCTGATACAATGGTTAACCAACAGATCATGTCCGGCCCGGATGGACAGGGGATGGTTGCAGCGGCGCCGCGTCAGATTAATCCGATTGATGCCGTGGCTCAATCGCGCGCGGTTCGGCATTTCAGCAAACTAATCGGCCTTGCCGCTGCGGTGGCTATCGGAATGGTCGTGGTGTTATGGAGTGCGGAACCAAACTACTCCTTACTGTACAGTAACCTGTCCGGTAAGGATGTGTCACAGGTGGCGGATACACTCATGTCAAGTGATATTGACTTCAAACTCGACCCGGCCACGGGTAACTTGCTGGTAGATCAGAGCAAGTTATCGGAAGCGCGTTTGCTGCTGGCTTCGCAGGGGCTTGCGGGCGGTAGCGCCAGGGGCCTCGAAATACTGGAGCAAGACCAGGGCCTTGGCACCAGTCAATTTATTGAAAACGCACGCTATATCCACGGATTGGAAACCGAGCTGGCACGTTCGGTCGAGTCGATCCGGGCGGTTAAAAGCGCCAGGGTTCACCTCGCTATTCCAAAGCAGTCAATTTTTATTCGCAATCGCACCCACCCCAGTGCCTCGGTCGTCGTCGGGCTACACTCTGGACGCGTCCTGAATGCAGGACAGGTGGAGGCCATCGTGCAAATGATCGCGTCCAGTATTCCTATGCTGGACGGTACCGAAGTTAAGGTAGTCGATCAACTTGGCCGGCTGTTGACCGATGACAAGGACGAAGGCATGTCGCTGACCACACGCCAGTACCGGTATGCCCGCAAACTTGAAGACAACTTTGCCGATCGCATTATCAGTTTGCTGCAGCCAATTGTCGGCGAAGGTAAAGTCAATGCCCAGGTTGCGGCTCAACTCGATTTTTCGTCGGTCGAATCGACCCGCGAAGCCTATGATCCGGAGCGTAGTGTTATCCGTAGTGAACAAATCAGCGAACAGGAAAACCGTAGTTTTTCGCAGGCGCTTGGTATTCCAGGTGCGCTCAGTAATCAACCCCCGGCGGCGGGCAAAATTGAACCCGAAGCAGGCCCTGAAACTGAAGCCGCTTTGCCCGGGAATATACCGAGCAAGCAGAATCGTACAGCGACGCGTAACTTTGAAGTCGATCGGGTCATCAGCCATACCAGTAACCCGGTCGGTAGCGTAGTACGGCTATCGGTAGCGGTAATTATCGATGACAAACGGGTTATCGCGGACGACGGTAGTGTTTCCAAAACACCTTATAGTGAAGAGGAAATCACAGGCTTTGTCGGTCTGGTCAAGGAAACAATTGGATTCGATACCAATCGGGGTGATTCGGTCAGTGTTATCAGTACCTCGTTCCTGGAAATCGAGGTGCCGGTAGTCGAGCCGATACCCGCCTGGCAAAGCCTGCTTAACGAAGCCTGGATCGTCAATCTGATCAAGAAAGTGCTCGGTGCTCTCGGTTTCATTTTGGTTTACTTTATTTTTCTGCGCCCCGCACTGCGCTCACTGTCGTTAAAAAACAGTGAGGCTGAAAGCAGTGGTGGAACCGGTGGTGGGGACGCCGTTCAAACCTTTGGCGCACCGACTCAAATGCAGTATGCAATGCCGGGGCAGGTGGCCGGGGCACAACCGGGCATTCCCAATCTGGCCGAAGACCCTAATAGCCAGGCGGCAATGGTCAGGCGCAAGGATGCTACTTACGAGCAGAAGGTTGGTATGGCCCGTTCAATGGTCATGGATGATCCGGCACGGGTCGCAAATGTAATGAAACACTGGGTGAGTGACGAGTAAATGGCGAGCGAACAACTGGGAAAAGACTCGGTATCGGTCAGTGGCGCGGAAAAGGCCGGGGTATTGCTGTTGACGCTGGGTGAAGACGTCGCTGCAGAAATCTTGCAGCACATGAACCCCAAGGAAGTGCAGATGGTGGGATCGACCATGGCAACCATGAACGATATATCCCGGCCCACGGTTGAACAGGTTATCGATGATTTTTTCGATGTGCTCGAATCCCAGACTGCGCTCGGCATTGGCAACGATTCCTATATTCGTGGCATGCTGGAGAAAGCGCTCGGCGACAAGGCCGGTAGCGTTGTCGACCGGATCCTGATGGGTAGTGCCAGTAACGGACTGGAGTCATTGAAATGGATGGATCCCAAAGCGATTGCTGAAATCATCCGACTCGAACACCCCCAGATTACCGCAATTGTTTTGTCATATCTTGAAGCCGACAGCGCCGCGCAGGTACTTTCCTTCCTGCCTGAAAATACCCGTGCGGGAATACTGATGCGTATCGCTACGCTGGAAGGTGTACAGCCGGCAGCGATCAAGGAACTTGACTCGATCATGGAGCGTTACTTCAAAGACAATGAAAACGTTAAGTCATCAATGGTCGGAGGCGAGAGAACTGCTGCCAATATTTTAAATTTCATCGATACCGCTATTGAAAACAAACTCATGGAACAGGTGCGAACCGAAAACGACGAGCTCGCTACCAGGATCGAAGAAATGATGTTTGTCTTCGATAACCTGCGCGAGGTTGATGATCGTGGAATCCAGACCATGATGCGCGAAGTTTCCACCGACCTGTTGTCACTGGCCTTGAAGGGAGTCGATGACGATATGCAGAAGAAATTTCTGAAGAACATGTCTTCGCGCGCCGCTGAAATGTTGCTCGAAGATATGGAAGCCAAGGGTCCGGTGAAGCTCAGCGAAGTCGAAGCTGCGCAGAAGGAGATTCTTGCGGTCGCCCGCAAGCTTGAGGAGGCGGGTGAAATCACACTTATCGGTGGTGGCGAGGAAATGGTTTAGACAGTCGCCAGTCGACACTGACCCCCAGACAGGTTTATGAGTAATTCAGGAATAACGGCAAAGCATAAGGTTGAGAAATGGCCTATCCCGGAAATGGATGCCGATCCCAGCCGTGTGGTTCGTCATCGCGAAGAATACGAAGCAGCGATTCCAACCGCGAATGACATCGAGCAATGGCGGGCGCTGGCCGAGGAGGAAGGGTATCAACAGGGCCTGGATCGAGCGCAGCAAGAGGCGGGTGCTCTGCAGCAGCGATTGATACAGTTGATCAATTTTTTCGAACATCCATTGCAGGCGCTAAACGAGGATATAGAAAATCAACTGACCCAGCTCGCGGTCACCCTGGCGCAGCAATTAGTGCGGCGTGAACTCAAGATCGAGCCGGGCGAAATAATCGGATTAATCCGCGATTCGGTACGGCTGTTACCGGGTAACACCCGCAACATTACAATACTGCTGCATCCTGACGATGCCAATTTGGTGCGAAACGCGCTGTCGATCGAATCAAGCAACGAGGAACATAGCTGGAAGCTTGTCGAAGACCCGATGATCACCCGGGGCGGGTGTGAGATTAATACCGGGGCATCGTCGATCAACGCTACCCTCGAAAACCGACTTTCGGAACTCGCCGCCTCGGTGCTGGGTGGCGAAAGAGAGCAGGATTGATGATCGATCCGCTGATTCAAAAGGCTACCCAGGATTGGATGATCTCACTGGCGCGGATTGGCAGTGAATCGAAACGCCATTGTAAGCCGGTGGTCGAGGGAGTGTTAACCCGCATGGTCGGCCTGACCCTGGAGGCAGTTGGGTGCCAGGCTCCGATTGGTGCGCGTTGTGACGTGGTAAATGCCGGTGGTGACAGGGTTGAAACCGAAGTAGTCGGTTTTTCCGGCGAAAGCCTTTTCCTGATGCCGACATCAGAAGTCCGCGGACTGGTACCCAATGCGCGTGTCATTCCGACGCGGCATAATTCGGATGTTCGAGTCGGCCCCGAATTGCTGGGTCGGGTGATCGATGGACGTGGCCGACCACTGGATGATAAGGGACTTTTGCGTGCCCGCCAGAAAATTCCCCTGCAGGGTAAGGAAATTAATCCGCTTTCACGCACCCCGATTCACCAAAAGCTCGATGTTGGCGTTCGCGCGATCAACGCATTGTGCCCAATAGGACGGGGTCAGCGCATGGGTTTGTTTGCCGGTAGCGGGGTTGGCAAATCGGTGCTGTTGGGGATGATGACGCGTTATACCGAGGCTGATATCGTCGTGGTCGGTTTGATCGGTGAGCGGGGTCGCGAAGTCAAGGAGTTTGTCCAGGAAATTCTGGGCGAACCGGGCTTGCGCAAGGCGGTGGTAGTGGCCGCACCGGCAGATTCGTCGCCGTTAATGCGTATCCACGGTGCAATGCAAGCCACCAGCATTGCCGAATATTTCCGTGACCGGGGAAAAAACGTGTTGCTGTTGATGGATTCGCTGACCCGTTTTGCCCAGGCACAACGTGAAATTGCGCTTGCCATCGGAGAGCCGCCAGCAACCAAGGGATATCCTCCCTCGGTATTTGCACGATTGCCGCAACTGGTCGAAAGAGCGGGTAACGGCTCCCGCAATTCAGGATCCATCACCGCATTTTACACCGTGCTGGTCGAAGGTGATGATCATGCTGATCCGATTGCGGACGCAGCTCGAGCGATTCTCGACGGGCATATCGTATTGTCGCGTTCGTTGGCCGAGACCGGAATTTATCCGGCGATAGATATCGAGTCCTCGATCAGTCGATTGACTCCGCAGATAACGACTCCCGAACACATGAGCATGACGCAGAATTTCAAGAGCATTTACAGTCTTTACCAGCAAAACCGCGACCTGATAAGCATCGGCGCATACCAACCAGGATCAGACCCGGCGATCGATCGTGCGGTGCGGATGCATCCAGCTATGCTCGATTTCATAACCCAGGATATGAACCAGGCTGTGACTTTTGACAGCAGCCGGACATTGTTGGCTGAAGTGTTGAGCAACAGCGGAGCCGAAAACCAGATTCAGACGGTGGGTTCTCTGGTGGATCAAGCCCCTGCAACTGGCCGCCCGGGGTAACCGATGACTCGCACCCAGCGCTTTCGCCCGGTAGTAAAGCACATCGATAACAAGGAGCAGCTTGCCTTGCGGCAGGTTGGCCAAAGTCAGGCCATGCTCGAGGATGAAACCACAAAACTAGCCCGGTTACAGGATTACAAGCTTGAATACCTGCAAAAGAAAAAATACGATATCGGTGTTTTTACGTCTATCGAGCTTCAGGAGTTCAACCGTTTTATGCTGCAACTCGACGAGGCCATCGTTCGCCAGATGGAGATGGTCGAATTACGAAATCGGGAGTTGGCGCAAAAACGCCGCTTGTGGAAGGTGACGCGAATCGACTCGAAGAAGATGCACAAGGTGGTGGACAGACTGCAACAGCAGGAGTTTGTAGAGCAGGAGCGCAAGGAACAGAAGGCGATGGATGAATTCGTGCAACGCAAGAATAATCGCTATTAACCTGTTTAACACACTACCGTAATCAGCGAAACAGCGACCGCATACGCCCTGGCCCTGTGGTGGTAGAAGGTTGTCTGGCCCGAACCTATCATAAACCTGCTCGCGCCCCGGCTTGAGCTTTGTTTCCTCAGGAACCTTCCTCAGTCGGCCGGATCCATGGGTCCGACACTTCTTCGGAAAATCTCCCGAGAAAACAAAGTCCTGCGCAATCATCGCGGCAGTTCATGAAATTTCCGGACTGGAAATGTAGGTTAAAGCTGGCACGCATGATGCATTCAGTCATTGTAATAACCTGAAAGGTTGTTAAATGAAAAGAACCGACTGGATGACAACATGCTTCAAATGCTTACCGCTGTACCTTCACTGACCCTGGATTTACAGGAAGCTCCCGAGATTGTGCAATCCGGCGCGGATAGTTTTGCCGGGTTGCTTCAAAACCAACTTTCCCAGTCTCCTGGCGGTATTATTCAAGTCATTGATAATGATAGTAATTTTGACAACTACTCGCCTCCGAAAAACACCTTTGAAAATAATTTACAGCAAGGGCATTTACAGCAAGAGCCAGAGGCAATCCGGCGCGAGTATCCAGTCCAGGGTTCGATCCAGATTAAGACTGAATCCGGCGCGGTCGAATCTATTCTGTTGGAATGGGTCGATATCCCGGTAGTCCAAACTGAAACTCAGGGATCGGATGCCGTTTCGAGTGCGCTTTTAAACGCCCTGACGGGGCATAATTTGCCTGTGAGCGGAAACACATTGCCGCAAAAAACGGCAACCAATGTGCCGCTTGCAGATTTGCCGGTTTCAACCGCGATCGATAGTGCCGCGACAAACCGGCGCATTGGGCACAAGCTTCCGCAATCGATTAATTCCGATAACCTGGTGTTGTCGATAACCCCGGATGTCCCGGCTCATTATTCCGATTTGAAAATTGCAGTCGTACAACCTGATCAGGCTGGGACCGTTGTGATACAGCCTGATCGTATTTTTCCAGTTGCCGGCACAGCAAACGAGCCTGCTCAAGAGCGCAATGGCTCTGAGCTGCAATCTGCAAACACCGGTAGGCTCATAACTTCGCAGGCCCAGGTTGTATTCGACCAACCGCCGACACTGATAAAACAAGCTACCGATAGCGTTAATAACCTGCCTTTTGCAGGCCTGGAGAATCCGGTCGCAAGTTACCATACATCTGCGTTAAGCGTCATCAAATCGGTTGAGCCGCAACCACCGGTTATGCCGGCATCGGCGTTTCCGGGTCATGAGCCTGAATTGCAAACCGCGACCCAGGTTGGCCCCCGGATAGTTAAAGATTTAAATGACTTTATTCCGCGGGAGATTGTGCCCGGGAACGAAGTGGTTCAGGGCAGGCCGGTGTCAGCGAATTTAAATCCACCCAACGATGAAATTCTGCGCTTGCAAAACGCAAACCCCAATATCGAAATTCGTAACGCGGAGTTGTCGCCACAGGCATCCACAAATACGCCCCAGCTGACAGCGCACATTTCGACTAACAACCTGCAGATAGCGTCGCCGATAAGTACCGTAAACCCGGCACCCGCGATTGCTCCGCAACAAAATAATGTGTCGGCGCAACTTGAAACCATAAGCCTGGCGCGCAACGCAGATTCTGCGGAATGGGGCAGCGAATTGCGCGAACGCGTTAACTGGATGGTCAACCATAAGCAAAACACGGCGAGTATTCGACTTGACCCACCCACTCTGGGCAAGCTCGAAATCCAGCTAAAAATAACCGACAACACAACCACGGTCACGATCCAGACTCAGACCCCGCAAATTCGCGAGTTTATCGAATCAGTGAGTTTGCGATTGCGAGATTTGTTGCAGGAAAGCGGTTATCAGAATGTAAATGTTGATGTTTCGCAGCGTCAGGACCAGCAACAGGCGCGTTCGCAGAATTCGGCTGATTCGAATGCAGGCCAGCAGGATGCCTTGCGGCAGGAGCAAGCGGCTGATCAGCAGGAACGCGAGCAAATAAGTTACTTCAACGGCGATGGTTTAATAGACACCTTCGCCTGATTACCCCTAGTACGGTGTTCGCGTCGCAATCTTTTTCTCCCCTAAGTCATGCTCGAACCTCTGAGTCATTGTGACAGGTCCGAGCGTTGCGAAAGTCAGCGCGTCATACGGCAGCGGCTTTTCACGGCCGGCAAGTTATTGTCTCTGCGCCGGAAAGCACCTGTCAAAAAACTGTCTATCCGGGCATGTTCACAAATAAGCGTTTGAAAAGTAAGCATTAAATTTATTGGCACAGGAATTGCTCGAGCCTAGGTATCGGGACACACAGAGGAAACCAAAATGGCGCAAGAAGAGCAACCGGAAGAAGCCGAGGTCGAAGCAAAAAGCGGCAACAAAAAGAAATTGATTTTAATCGTTGTCGGCGTGCTACTCCTGGTTGGCGGCTCGATCGGTGGCACCTTGTTGATTGTCGGGGGTAGTGATGAAAGTACCGAGGCAGGCGTCGAAGAGGAGGTCGAGGTTGCCCGTGGCGACCCCAGCTATATCGATTTGAAGCCTCCATTTACGGTAAACCTGGCGCCTGAAGATCCCGTTGCGTTTTTACAGATATCGATGCAGGTACTGACATTCAACGATGATGTAGCCGAGGAACTGGAGAAGCACAAACCACTGATACGAAACAACCTGGTGGTTTTGTTTGGAAGGCAGTCTTCGGCCGACCTGCGAGCTCCGGAAGGCAAGCAACGTTTGCAGAAGTCGGCGCTGGATGCGGTACAGGCGATTATTAATCAACACGGCTCCGGTGGCGAAGTCGATAACATATTTTTTACCAGCTTCGTGATGCAATAGGAGACAGACTTGAGCACCGATATACTCAGTCAGGACGAAGTTGACGCACTGCTCGGTGGTGTCGATGACGGCGCCATAGATACCACCCCGGATGATGTCGAGTTCGACGGCGAGGCTAGGGCTTTCGACTTCAACAACCAGGAACGCATCATCCGTGGTCGACTGCCAACGCTTGAAATGATCAACGAACGTTTCGCCCGCTACTTCCGGGTAAGCTTTTTCAACATGCTACGCAAGTCACCGGAAATATCGATAAATGGTATCGAGATGATCAAGTTTACCGAATACATACATAGCCTGTTCGTGCCGACTAGCCTCAGCATGATCAAAATGGCGCCATTGCGGGGAACCGGGTTGATCATGCTGGATCCCAAGCTGGTATTTATCCTGGTCGATAACTACTTCGGTGGGGATGGCAGCATCCACGCCAAGATCGAGGGACGCGAATTTACCAACACCGAACTGCGTGTTATCGAAAAAGTCGTGCACATCTGTTTTGAAGACCTGATCAAGGCCTGGACACCGGTGATGGCGGTTAGCTTCAATTATCACAACCACGAGGTGAATCCGTCCATGGCGACTATCGTCAGCCCGACAGAAGTAATCGTGGTGTCTAAATTCAATGTCGATCTCGATGGCGGCGGCGGTGAAATTCACGTGGTTTATCCCTATTCGATGATCGAGCCGATACGAACAATGCTTGACGCCGGCGTCCAGAGCGACCGTGGCGATCTCGATGATCGCTGGGCAATTCTTCTCAAGGAAGAACTGATGCACGCAAAAATCAATATACAGGCGCTGTTTGTGGAAAAACAACTGCCTTTATCCGAGTTAATCAATTTTAAAGCCGGCGACATTATTCCGATCAAGTTGCCGGAGCAGGTAGTTGTTCTGGCCGAGGAAATGCCGATATTGCGTGGACAGTTTGGAGAGCACCAGGGTAATACAGCGGTCAAGGTCGAAGAAGTTTTGGCAATTTACGATCCGGAAAATGCAGATATCAAGAGCGCAATAGTGCAACAGGAACAGTCTCCAGGAGACCAGAATGAGCAATGAAACGGAACAGGCCGTGGAGCAGGAAGAAATGGCAGATGAATGGGCAGCGGCGATGGAAGAACAGGGTAGCGGCGAAGATGCTGGCGAAGTCGATGCAGGTAGCGCCGATGAATTCCAGCAGGTGGCGGTAAAGCAATTAAACGATAGCGCCGGTCCGAATTCTGGAGACGTCAAGCTGGATGTGATTCTCGACATCCCAGTGACCGTGGGAATGGAAATAGGGCGCACCCAACTCAGTATTCGTAATTTACTGCAGCTTAACCAGGGTTCGATAATCGAACTCGATCGCCTCGCGGGGGAACCGATGGATGTGCTCGTCAACGGCACCCTTGTCGCGCATGGCGAGGTTGTCGTGGTAAATGAAAAATTCGGCATTCGCCTGACCGATGTGGTCAGCCCGGCTGACCGGATCAAGAACCTACGCTGATGCGCTGGATATTGATCCCTGTCGGAATGATTTCCAGCGCTGTGCTGGCGCAGGCCGAATTGAATCCGGTAGTTCCGCTGGAACCGCTCGCGTCACCGTATTTGCTAAAGTTGACCGGCGCATTGCTGCTGGTGGTGATGGTGATTTTTGGGCTGGCCTGGCTGGTGAAAAAATTTAACCTGAATCACCAGTCGCAAAACGGCCTGATTAGCATTGTCGCGGGACTTTCAATCGGTACCCGTGACCGAATCGTGCTACTGCAAGTGGGTGAAGAACAGATCCTGGTTGGCCTGACCCCGGGTCGTATAGAAAAAATTCACACGCTGTCGAATCCACTCGATACAGCTGATGGTCAATCGCCGTCGGCTTCATTCGCCGGCAAGTTAAGCCAGTTGATGGGCGATCGGAGGCAGTTATGAAATACCCGCTCGGCCTGATTTTGATCCTGCTGGTTCCCGAAGTGCAGGCCCAATCGATTGGTATTCCCGCAATTTCGGTCGAGGGAGGCAATGGTGACGGCCAGACCTATACCGTGACTCTCGAAATTCTGGCATTGATGACGACGTTGACGCTGTTGCCGGCAATCCTGCTGATGATGACTTCTTTCACCCGCATAATCATCGTACTTTCGATCTTGCGTCAGGCACTCGGTACTGCGCAAACGCCGTCGAATCAGATTATTCTGGGCCTGGCCCTGTTTTTGACCCTGTTTGTTATGTCGCCGGTATTTGATCAGGTCTACCTGGTTGCTGTTCAACCTTACATGAATGGCTCGTTGACGGCGATGGACGCATTGCAGGCGGCCATCGATCCGTTCAGGACTTTCATGTTGGCACAGACCCGAGAAACCGATATCCGCATGTTTGCCGATATCGCCGGAGTCACCGAAATCCAGTCACCTGAAAAAACGCCGTTTAGCCTGCTGATGCCTGCCTTTGTTACCAGTGAACTGAAGACGGCTTTTCAAATTGGGTTCCTGATCTTCATTCCCTTCGTGGTGATCGATCTGGTAGTTGCCAGCGTATTGATGTCGATGGGTATGATGATGTTGTCACCGATGATAATTTCCCTGCCGTTCAAGCTGATGCTGTTCGTACTGGTTGATGGCTGGGCGTTGATCATGGGGACTCTGGCCTCGAGTTTCCTGATCGGGGCATGACATGACCCCGGATATGATCATAGACCTGTCGCAGCAGGCGCTTTACCTGATCGCCATGATCGCGGCGCCAATGTTGCTGTCGGCGCTCGCCATCGGCCTGTTGGTCGGAATGTTTCAGGCGGCGACTTCGATCAACGAACAGACTTTGAGTTTTATCCCCAAACTCATGGTTTTACTGTTATCGATTCTGGTAGCCGGACCCTGGATGCTTAACCTGTTGCTGGGCTTTACGCGACGCCTGTATATCAGTATTCCCGGCCTGATTGGGTGACGGTTGATGGATTTCAATTTCATACAGGCTACAGCGTTCGTCGGATCTTTGATGTGGCCGATGATGCGAATTGGCGCGATGTTCATCGCGATGCCGGTAATCGGAACGCGCCTGGTGCCGATCCGGGTCAAGATTATCATTTCACTGGTGTTATCGGTGGTGGTAATTCCGCTGTTGCCCGAATTACCCCGGGTCGAAGCCCTCTCGCTCGAAGGATTGTTTGTTTCGGCACAACAGGTTCTGATTGGTCTGTCGATGGGTTTCACTATGCAGTTGGTGTTTGGTGCCTTAATGATTGCCGGTGAAGCGATCGCATTGAGCATGGGTCTTGGATTTGCATCCATGGTCGATCCTACCAATGGCGTTAACGTGCCGGTGATTTCACAATTTTTTATTATTATCGGCACCCTGTTATTCCTCGCTCTCGGTGGCCACCTGCTGCTGATTCAGCTAGTCGTAAGCAGCTTTGAGAGCCTGCCGATTTCGTCCAGTGGTGTCGGTCGAGACAGTTTCTGGGCGCTGGTTTCCTGGGGTAGTCAGATGTTTATCGGTGCGCTCTGGGTCGCAATTCCGGCACTGATTTCAATGCTGGTGATCACCTTGTCGATGGGTGTCATGACCCGTGCCGCGCCGCAGTTGAATATATTTTCGGTTGGCTTCCCGGTCTCGATGTTCATGGGATTTATTATTCTGTTGCTGGTTCTTCCCGGTTTTCTGCCGCGTATCAATCAAATGATGTTGCAGGCGATGCAACTCTCGCAATCGATGGTGGCACCTTGAGGGTAATCAGGCATGGCGAATGAAAGTGAATCCGGTCAGGAAAAAACGGAACAACCCACCGCGAAAAAACTTCGCGATGCCAAGAAAAAAGGCCAGGTACCCCGATCGAAGGAACTCAACAGCATGACCATAATGGTGTTTGGCGCTCTGGGACTGTTATTCATGGGGTCACACATGATCAGTCATATCTCGGTTTTCATGCGGCAAGGATTTACAATTTCGCGCGCCGATGTGTTTTCCGAGCAGGCTTTGGTTGAGAAACTCGGCATTGCGACCTCCGAAGCCATGATCGCGATAGGTCCTTTTTTATTCCTGATGACGGTGATTGCCCTGTTTACCCCGTTGGCGATCGGTGGTTGGTCTTTCAGCGCCGAGGCGATGGCATTCAAGGCTGACCGGATCAGTCCGCTTGCCGGATTCAAGCGCATATTTTCGTCCAAGGGACTGATGGAATTGATAAAAGCAGTGGCTAAGTTTCTGGTGGTGTCGGTGGTCGCGGTCGTGTTTCTGTGGACTAAGGCGGAGGAGTTTTTAGGTCTGGGAACACAGCCCCTGGTGCTGGCGCTGCAAAATGGCGCCTGGCTGCTTGGGCAGAGTTTCCTGGTGGTATCTTCGACATTGATACTGATCGCTGCGATTGACGTTCCTTTCCAGCTCTGGGATCACTCGCAGAAGTTGAAGATGACGTTGCAGGAAGTGCGTGACGAAATGAAAGACACCGAGGGCAAACCCGAAGTTAAATCCAGGATACGCCAGGTGCAGCAGGAGATGGTTCAACGCCGCATGATGGAGGCGGTGCCCAAGGCCGACGTTATCGTTACCAACCCCACACACTACGCGGTGGCCCTGAAATACGATCACGACAGAATGTCGGCACCGCGGGTACTGGCCATGGGTCAGGATTTGATCGCGCTCAAGATCAGGGAAATCGGTGCGTTCCACAAAATCGAGTTTTTTGAAGCGCCGGCGCTGGCGCGCGCGCTTTATGCAAACTGCAAGATCGACCAGGAAATTCCGAGCCATTTGTATTTTGCGGTGGCGCAAATACTCGCTTTCGTTTTCCAGTTGCGTATCGCTCGCGAACATGGATCCGAGATACCGGTTCGTCCCGATCCCTATATGCCGACCGATGAGGAAGCGTAATGACCTCGCGGCTATTTAAATTGTTTTGCATAAAACCTTATTCATCCGGGGCGGAGAATACCAATGGCAGGTGACTCTATAGCAACGCAATTTCGGGGAATTGGCGCCCAGGGACTCGGCGCCCCGTTGATGGTGATCCTGATGCTGGCGATGGTGGTCATTCCAATGCCGCCAATCTTGCTCGACATGCTATTTACCTTTAACATCATGTTTGCACTGGTGGTACTTCTGGTATCGGTGTATGCCTTGCGACCGCTCGATTTTACCGTGTTCCCGACTATTTTGCTGGTTGCCACGCTGTTACGCCTGGCGCTGAATATCGCCTCGACACGTATCGTATTACTCGAAGGGCATACTGGAACCTCGGCGGCGGGTAAAGTCATTGAGGCCTTCGGTGATTTTGTTATCGGCGGTAACTATGCGGTCGGCCTGGTGGTGTTTGCAATCCTCGTGATTATCAACTTCGTGGTGGTCACCAAGGGCGCCGGGCGGGTGTCGGAAGTCAGCGCTCGTTTCACGCTGGATGCGATGCCGGGGAAACAGATGGCAATCGATGCCGACTTGAATGCCGGCCTCTGTAGCCAGGACGAAGCACGCCAGCGGCGCATCGAAATATCCCGGGAAGCCGATTTTTACGGCTCCATGGATGGCGCCAGCAAATTCGTCAGGGGTGACGCAATTGCCGGAATTCTGATCCTGTTAGTCAATATTGTCGGTGGACTCGCGATCGGCGTGTTCCAGCATGATCTCGAAGCCGGGGTCGCGGTCCGAAATTACACCCTGCTCACAATCGGCGACGGCCTGGTGGCACAGATTCCATCGCTGGTGTTGTCTACCGCAACGGCGATTATAGTGACCCGCGTATCCGCAGCCGAATCGATGTCAAGCCAGGTCTTCAGCCAGATGTTCGAAAACCCACGCGCGCTGGTGGTTTCGGCAATCATAATGATGTTCATGGGGTTGATCCCAGGAATGCCCAACCTCGCATTCCTGACCATCGCCGCGTTCGCCGGTGGGTTTGCATACCTACTGCATCGTAAACAGCAGCGGGGGGAACTGGTCGAAGTTGAAGCGGAAGAAGTTGAACTTCGGCCCGAACAGAAAGAGTTGAGCTGGGATGATGTGCACACGGTCGACATGATCGGACTCGAAGTCGGTTACGGCCTGATACCGATGGTGGATGCACGCCAGGGGGGTGAATTGATGACGCGCATCAAGGGTGTACGCAAGAAGCTTTCGCAGGAACTGGGATTCCTGATCCAGCCGGTGCACATTAGAGATAACCTCGATTTGCCCCCCAACAGCTATCGTTTGAGCCTCCTCGGAGTGCCGATGGGTGAGGCCGAAATTCAACCCGGACGGGATATGGCGATCAATCCGGGAACGGTTTACGGCGAATTGAACGGTACCCGAACCCGTGATCCTGCCTTTGGGCTTGAAGCCTACTGGATCGACCCGGCGCAGCGGGATCACGCGCAGACGCTCGGTTATACCGTGGTTGATGCGTCGACCGTAATTGCGACTCATTTGAGCCAGTTATTGCAAGACAATGCGCACGAATTAATCGGGCACGAGGAAGTCCAGGAATTACTTGAAGTATTAAGACGCAGTTCACCCAAGCTGGTCGAAGGATTGACTCCGAAGCCACTCGAACTGAGTGTCATCGTCAAAGTGTTACAAAATCTGCTGCAGGAACAGATCGCGATTCGTGATTTACGCAGTATCGCCGAATCATTGGCAGAACACGGAAACAAGAGTCAAGATGCCGACGCCCTCAGTGCGCTGGTACGCATCAGCCTGGGTCGACAAATTGTGCAAACCATCTTTGGAATGGCGTCAGAGCTCACTGTCATGACCTTGCACCCCTCGTTGGAACAGATTTTGCTTCAATCAGTACAGAAACAGGACGGTAGCGTTATGGCATTTGAACCGGGGTTGGCACAGATGATCCACAGCTCGTTAAAACAGGCATCAGAAAATCAACAGGCGCGTGGTGAAGCCACGGTACTACTGGTAACCCAGAGCCTGCGCAGTTTTCTGGCGCGAATGGTGCGGCATGCAATCCCCGGGCTGCAGGTTTTGAGTTATGACGAAGTACCGGACGACAAACAGTTACGGGTAGTTGCCAGTATTGGAGCTCCCGATGCCCTGGCCGGTAACGATTTGAGGACTGGAAATGAGAATTAAACGAACTTTTGCACCCACCATGCGAGAAGCGCTGCAACGGGTTAAACAGGAGCAGGGCGCCGATGCGGTGATTCTGGGAAACAAAAAGGTCCCGGGTGGCGTTGAAATTATGTCCGCGATCGACTATGACGAGGTCGCGATTGCAAACATGGCGGTTGTAGCACCTGTATCACGGCGTGAATTGCAAGCGGTATCGACCTCTCCGGCAGCTGCCAGCGATGCCTGGGCAGGGGCGATTCTAAACGATGGGCGCAAGGAGCCGACACTCGGGCCGGTGGTCGGGAAAAGGCCTCCACCGCAGGTCGCACCCGCAGCAATCGCCGCTGCGGCGGCTGATGCCAGTGCGGCGCCGGTTCGACAGCCAGTCAAGGTCGCAGTCGCGCAATCACGCAATGATTCCAGAGCAGCCGTGCAACCCACGCAAAAAAGAGCGGTGGTGAATAAAACCCCTGTGAATAAACGGCAAACGGAGGCTGTAATTCAGCAAGGCGGGGACCCGATTATCGATGAAGTCAAGTCCGAGCTACAAAATCTGCGTGATCTGATGGAAAGCCAGCTGTCGGTTTTACAGTGGGATCGATTCAGCCAGAAGCATCCGGTACGCACCGTACTGCTGAACCTGATGTCGGAAATGGGACTAGGCGCCGATGTCTGTGAAACGGTCCTGTCTCACCTGGATGATCTCAACACGGATCCGCATAAAGTATGGCAGCAGGCACTCGGAATCCTGGCGCGCTGTATTCCAATAAATCGTCGTGACCTGCTCGCGGAAGGCGGCCGAATTGCACTGGTTGGATCAACCGGTGTCGGCAAAACCACGACCATAGCCAAGCTTGCCGCGCGTTTTGTGCAGCGCCATGGCAAACGTTCCGTGGCGATGATCAGTACCGATCAATACAGAATTGGTGCCCAGGCGCAATTACAGCATTTCGCACGTTTGCTGGAAGTGCCATTGCTAATGGCCGGTAATAGTGAAGAACTTTGTGACCGACTGGACATGCTGGTAGACAAAAAACTGGTGTTGATCGATACCGCGGGTATGAGTCAACGTGATTTGCGTCTGAGTGAGCAGTTTCATCGCCTGCAACTGGGCTCACCCCAGATCAAGCCTTACCTGGTGCTGTCCGCGAACACCCAACTGGCGGCTCTAAACCAGACGATTCTCAATTTCAGCAAGGTAAAGCTAGCAGGTGCATTTGTCACCAAGCTGGATGAAGCGGCCAGCCTGGGTGGAATTATTACGGCATCTATTCGTCACCAACTGGTGTTGGCTTATTGCGGTACCGGTCAAAAGGTCCCTGAGGATCTGGAGCCGGCCAAAAGTCATCGCCTGATCAGCAATGCAGTATCGCTGATGCAGCGTTATGGGGAGCAGTTCGATCAAGAGGCACTGGCAGTACGTTACAACCACATCATAAACAAGAATCAGGCATAGGAAAGACAATGGATCAGGCGCAAGGTATCAGGCGGATGAAATCGCAACACCCGGTGCGGGTGATCGCGGTTACCAGTGGTAAGGGTGGCGTTGGTAAAAGTAATGTTACTGTCAACCTCGCGGTAACCCTGGCACAAAATGGCGACAGGGTCATGGTTATGGATGCGGATATGGGTCTCGCCAACATCGATGTGCTGCTTGGCTTGAATCCGGGACAAAATCTTTCCCACGTGATCAGTGGCGAATGCTCACTCGAGGAAACCATCATCGACGGACCTTCAGGAATCAGGGTAATCCCGGCGTCATCGGGAATTGCCTCAATGTCGGATCTGACACCGGCCCAGAATGCCGGCCTGATACGTTCATTTTCCGAGTTGACCGAGCCGGTGGACACCCTGTTGATCGATACTGCGGCGGGTCTTTCCGACAGCGTCGTCAGCTACACCCGTGCTGCGCGAGAAGTGATCGTCGTGGTATGCGATGAACCCGCATCAATCACCGATGCTTACGCCATGGTCAAGGTAATGAATCGCGATTACGGCGTGGGTCGATTTCATGTGCTGGCAAACCAGGCGCAGGGAGTGCAACAGGGGAGGGAGCTTTATAACAAGCTGGCGCGGGTTTCGCAGAAATTTCTCGATGTCACGCTCGACTTCCTCGGTAGCATTCCCTACGACGATTTCTTGAAAAAGGCGGTACAAAAACAAAAAGCAGTGACTGAAGCGTTTCCACGCAGCCCTTCGGCACTGGCATTTAAGCAGGTCGCGAAGAAAATGCAACAATGGCCGCTTCCGGATACCATGGAAGGGCATCTTGAGTTCTTCATCGAACGCCTG